>DASSFG010000804.1:0-8206 GCA_035694685.1 Pirellulales bacterium | reverse complement strand
GCCTCGTTGTAAATCATGAACACCGGCGGATCGTCCTTCGTCAGCCAGGTGATGGCCGATGACTCGTCGTACAACCGCTGCACCGCCGGCGTGGGGTGCAACGCCTCGTCGGCGCCCTTCAAGCCGTAGACCTTGAACAGCGACGGGTGTTCCCAGGCACGACCGCCGATCAACTCGCGGATCTTGATCGGATCGTAGGTCGGCTGTCCGCCAAAGCTGCCGACGGCCGAAATGCGGCTCGATTGCCGCAACACGGGATCGGCGTTGTCCGGGTCGGCCAGGTCGTCGTGGAAGCCAATCCACAGCGAGATGCCCGCCCCGGCCGAGCCGCCGAAACAGGCCAGCCGCTTGGCGTCGATCTTCCACTCGCTCGCCTTCGTTCGTAAGAACTGCACCGCACGCGCGCCGTCGAGCAGCGGTGCTGGAAAAATCACGTCCTTGCCGTCGACGAAACGATAGTTGATCGAGGCAAAGTGAACGCCAGAGTCTTTGAGAATTCGCAGCATGGCGGGGTTGATTCCCTGCCGCTTGTCGCCGCCGACAAAGCCGCCGCCGTGGATGTGGACCAAGAGCGGTGCCGGTTTTTCGCTGGTGGCCTGATAGAAATCGAGCACGTTGCGGGCCGCCGGGCCATAAGAGACGTCGGCGTGGGTCGGTTCTATCGGCGGCGCCGCCGGCGGCTTTTGGCCCAGGGCCGACGAGGCCAGAAACGCGATCGCTAAAAATGCCGCCCAGGGGCGAGCGGAGAAAATGCGGGTCAGCATGTGGAATCTCCTGATGTGGTTCTGGTTAGCCGAAAATAGACGCGAGACGGTAGGGTTTTGCAAGACCAACGCGGCGACGCCCCGGGCATATCGGAGACAAGATTCCGCACTGCGTTAGACTCCCCTGCCCTGCCCTTGGTCAATCCACCGATCGCTTCCCTGCCCTCGCTTCGCGCACTTTGCAAGCTTGCGGTTTGCGTAATCCCGGCCTTACCATGGGTTGACGGCCGCATGCTGAGCTTTCAACAGGGCCGTCTGCAGCTACTCCTCTCCTGGTTCGAGCGGCGATCGGCATGAGCAGTTTCATCTATACGGTGACGTTTCTGCCCGAGCAACGCAAGGAAGAACGCTATTCGCCTCTCGCTTACTATCGACTGCCTGATGGGGTTGAAATCCGAATCCACACGGCACTCGTCTGGTGTAACCGCTGTCGAGTGGTGACCTGGGGCGAGCACCTGCCGACGCTAGAAGAAATCGACGACCAGCGTGCCGGCGAGGATGTTTTCGTTGAGCACTTCTCGCAGCTTATCGGCGACTTCTTGGCGCTTGACGTCTGCGAGCAAGGGCTCGAAGAATACCGCGCGGATCTGCGTCTCGACAATGAGCGTCGGCGTCAATGGCTGTTCGTGCGTCAGGCGAAACCAAGATGTCTTGATTGTGGCTCGACCGACATAATTGGCTTGCCGCTGAACGAGGAGACGCTCATTCCAACGGCTTCGACTTCGGTCGTGGTGACGCTTAGCGGCCGGTATAGTGGCGATCATACGCCGCGAATCTTCGATCCCGACGGTGAGCCACTCTCGCACCGCGAGCACCGGCCCATTGCTGATGGATGATCCTTCTGCCGTGCCCCACTGTAGTTTGGCTTCTACCTTCCGTGGCGCCTCCCCTGCCCTGCCCCGTTGGTCCACTTGATTGAAATAAGACTACGCGCGGGACAGGCGGAGGATGGCTTCGTCGGAAAGTTGGTGGGTTTGCAGCAATGAACGGTCGGCTTTAAGCGAGATGACTTGCCCGTCGCGGACGAATTGAAATTCGCCGGGTTGCTGGCCGGGAAGCTTGCTGGCCACGTCGCCGCGGGCAGCTTCGAGCATCGGCTTGAGCTTGGCAATGGCCGTGTCTTCTTTGATGCGACCCAGGAACCACGAGCGGATGTTCTCGCGGCACTTGTAGTCAAGGTCGCCGGGACTTTGCGTGGCCAAGAGCAGGCCGATGCCCGACGATCGCGCTCGCTTCAACAGGTCTTCCATCGGCGCCTTGCTCGCCGGCTGCGAGCGGGCCGGCAAGTAGACGTCGGCTTCGTCAAAGAGGAAGACTGCTTGCAGCGAGGAGGACGGATGCCCGCTGGCCCAGCGGCGCAGCTCGTTCAAGAACTGGGCCACCCAGAACTGCACGTCGAGCGTGTCGCCCAAGAACTTGGTGCTGACAATCGTGAGCGGCGTGCGGCCGTCGGCCGGCAACAGCAACCGGTCGAAGTCGACCTGCTCGGCGGTCGAGTCGAACAAGTGGCCGCGAGTGAGACGCAACGTTTCCAGCGCCTGCACGATGGCATTGAATAGCCGAGTGTCGAGCCGGCCGATGGCGTTCACCAGCGAGGGGTCTTGCGAGTCGATCAGCTCGACGAGGTCTTCAATGCTCGATTCGCGGTCGGGACGCAACAGGGCAAGCTGCTTGACGGAGTGGATCAAGATGGCTCGCTTGGCGCCGTGCCGCGATTCGGCAAAGCCGATCATACAGGCCAACGCCGAGCCGGCTGACGAGGCGAGCTGGTCGAATTCCTTGTCGCCACTCATGCCGGTCGGCACGATCGACAAGCGCAGCGGCCGGCCGCGCGGATTGCCCGGCGTGTAGAGGCGCGGGGCGACACGGTCTTTCAAGGCGCGTTTGCGAGCGGCGTTGTGATCGCCGTCGGCCGGCGTGTCCCACCAGGCGGCGTCGGCGTATCCGCAGAGATCGCCTTTGCGGTCGACGAGCACCGCCGGCACGCCGCGCTCGACGAGCTGTTCGATCAGGTTCAAGGCGACGGTCGTCTTGCCGCTGCCCGAGCCACCGAGAAAGGCGGCGTGCTGCGTCAGCTCGTCGCACGTCATTTCGACCGGAGCGGCGCTGAGTCCGGCCGACTTGCCGAGCGCCAAGGCCGGGCAAATTTGCGGCGTGGCCGCGACGGCGGGCACGGGCTTGGGCGACGGAGTTGGCGACTCCCCTGCCCTGCCCTGCCCCGCTGGCGGTGCAGGTGGCGGCGCGCTCTTTTCTAGGCCGCTCGCGTCCAACATTTCGCGCAAAGGACGCAAGCGTGCGAGCGGCTTTTCGACGGTCAGCCAGCGAGCGAAAGAAGTATGACCCTGATGAGCTTGCCGGAAATCGTGGAAAGCCAGCATGGCCCGCCATTGCGAGTCTTCGATCACCGCACGTCGTCCGCCGTGGGTGATGAAGTTGCCCAGCACGGTCGAGATGTGAGCTTTGGGGTTCGAGGGAAACTCCATCGAACGGACCATGAATCGGCCGCGGCCCGCTGCCCGCTCCACCAGTTCTTCGACTTGCTTTGCCAGGCCGCCACCCTGCGGACCCTTGTTGCAAACGGCGACCAGCACTTCCACCGGCTGGGCTGCTTCTTCCGTCAGCTTCAGGTCGACGTAGCGGCCATCGGCGGCGGCGTGAGCCAGGCGGCCCGGCGGCAGCTCGCGGTTGCAGTGTTCGAGGGCACGGGCAAGGACGTCGGCCAATTCCGCTTCATCGGCGGGCACCGTCCACTTGCCTTCCGCCTGGAACGTTTGCCAGCGCTCTTCCAACTCGGCCACGCCGCGATCGGGAACGTCGGCGACATCAGGCACAGCGGTGGCTGGGGAAGAGCCGCGCTGTATGGGCGTCCCTTCATGAAACACTCCGTCGCGGCGATGACCCGGCGCCGAAATGGCCGGGGCATCGCTGGCCGACAACGCCTCTTGAGGGGTGTCATGTCCACGCCGGCCAGCTTCTGTCCCAGCCACCGACGATGGGCTATGGTCGGGCGTGTCGCTCCGGAGGCGGTCTTGTTCCTGAAAACGCCGGCACCAGTCGAGCACGTCGCGTGTGCGCAGGTTGCGCCGCTCGCGCAGTTGCGCGATGGGAATGGGAAACGTCGGATCATCGCCATCCGGCTCCAGGCCCGCGTCTTCGTAGAGCACCGCCAGTCGCGCAGAGACGAGGTCGATGATCTCCTGCTCGCTACGTTGACTTTCGAGCCGCATCGTGTCCGGATTGCGTTCGATGCGGTCGATGAGCGATTGGGCCAGCGAACGCTTGAGCTGCTGGTAATAGTCTTCCAGGCACGCGATAACGACGGTCGACGAAGGTACGTTCTCAGCCACGGTGTTCAGTGCGCCCATCGCGCGGCGGAACAGCTCTTTGGCGTTTTCGAGGTTGTACATCTCTTCGAGCTGATCGACGAACAGCACAAGTGGCCGCCCGTGGATGACCCACATCAAATAGCCGAGCGAGGCGATGGTGTCCAAGGGGTGCGAGTCGTCGGTGCGGGGCACGATGCCGCCCAGCGTTTCGCGGTCGAAGCGGGAGAGGTCTTCGCAACGCAGGTAGCTGTGGGCAGCCGCCCTTACGGCCGAGTCTTGCCGCTGCAAGTAGACGAGTGCCCGCAGCGGGCCGAGCAAATCGTGGCCGTGCGGGTCGAGGCCCTCCAGGATGTCTTTCGCCAGCCGATCGACCAATTCGGCAAATTCATCGGGCCTGAAGTGAGCGGTGCGCAGCTCGTCAATAATGCCAGTGTAGTCGGATCCGAGGCTTTCGACGACGGCGGTGGAGAGGCACATCAGGCCCGATTGCTGCACGCGTGGGTCGTCGTAGCGTTCGTCGAGCGAGGCCAGCAGCTTGGCGAGAATGTATCGGCCGTAGTTTTGCGTGGGCGTGGTCATCTGCAGGTAGCCGCAGTAGCCGAGATCGCGTGAGTGAACGTAATTGCGGAAGGCCCGCATGAGGTGCGTTTTGCCGCTGCCCGACTCGCCGAGCAATAGCAGGCTGCGGCCGGAAGGCGTGCCGGGCGGCGTGGTCGCCCGAGCAATCATGGCCTCGAAGGCGTCGCGCACTTCAGCGTGAATCGACCGCACGTCGAAGGGATCGGGCGTGCCGATTTCTTTGGCATGGCAGACCGAGTGGAACACCTCGCGCGCCGACGGGGAGCGGAAGGCGGCGATGCGCGGGTCGAGGCCAAGCTGAGGTGGAGAGTCGGTCGAGGACATAATCTTTGTGTTAGACAACGCTTGTCAATGACGAATGACGAATGACCAATGACGAAAGAATGCCGAATGACGAATGACGAAGACGACTAGGCGATCCTCACAAAGTGAAACGTGGCGTTGTCGTAGATGGTGGCCGATTCTTGTACGTCGGTAGGATTCATGGCTTCGACAAGGTCGGCGCGGCTGAGCTGCACGAGGCCGTCGCGGTTGGCATCGAGGAGCTTTTGTTTGAAAGCCGTGAGATCGAGCGCGGCGGCCGGACCACCATTAAGCTGCCGCCAAACGTGGGAAATGAAAACTTTGTTGTCGCCAAATCGTGCCTCTGCCGGGCAACGCCTTGCGGCCTCGATCACTTGGCTAGCGAAGGCTTCCAGAGTGCCGCCGGGCGCGGCGGTGTTTTTCACGGCCTGAGTCTCGTTGGTCGCAGCGGCAAGCAACCAGTGACGAATGGCAGCGGCGCGGAGGTCAGCAGCGCCCGTCTTGGCCGTACCGACGGCCGCGGCGGCCAGCGCAGTCAAGACCTTGTCGGCCGTCATTTTTTTTGGCGGGCGACGAAAGCCAAGCTGTTGAATGACGTTCTCCGCGGTGAAGTCGGCGTCGCTTTCAACGCCGAGCAGTTTCCAGGCGATGGCCGCCAGGATGTTTTTTGCCCGAGCGCCGGGACGGCACTTAATCTGTTTGGCACGCGAGAGGATCGAAAGCTTCAATGGCCAAGCCGCTTTCAACGCCACGGCCTCGCTCGAGCCGGCGGGCAGGTTCATCGCCAGCGGCAGGAGAAAATCGGATTGGATGCTGGTCCAGGTCACTTTGGGAGGCAGCTCGGCGATGCCCAGAAAGTCGAGCGCTCGCCGGCGGCCGGCATCGGTGAGGATGATGGTCTTACCAGGTTTTTTGCCCGGCCGCGGGCCAATTAGTTTTGCTGCGAGCAAGCGGTTCCAATGCAGGTCGAACAAGTCCGTCCATTCGCCGGGGGCAAGGTGCGTAGCGGCCATGGCGCCCACGTCCTTCTTGACGCTGGCCGCAGTGAATTTGGCGAGCAGCCTCACAAGAATGAGGAGGTCGAGCGTGTCGAAATTGTTTTCAGGGTCAACGCTGTTCATTGCGATTCATTCCGTTGGACTCCCCTGCCCTGCCCTCAGCTTCCGCTTCCTAATCTAACCTCGCTGTGCCGCGCATCCAAACCGTCGTCGGTTAAGATAAAAGAAAGTTCTACCAGCCCCAAGAGCATGTCCGATCTCACGCCTGATTCTCAACTCTCTCAGCGAGCATCCGTCGCATTGGCATGCCTGACGCTGCTTGCCGCGGGAACAGCCGTCTATTTCAACAGCCTGCACGCCGCATTCGTGTTCGATGACGAGCGGGCGATCGAGCAGAATCCAACCATTCGTCAGTTGCTGCCGCTGTGGACGGTCCTTTCGCCTCCTCCGGAAGCAACGGTGGCAGGCCGGCCACTGGTGAACCTCTCGTTGGCGATCAATATGGCCCTCGATCAACACCTGTTCCGGGGCGGCATCCCCAGCGGCTATTTGCGTGTCGTCGGCTTTCACATCTTCAACCTGGCGGTACATTTGCTGGCCGGTTTGACGCTCTTTGGCCTGGTACGGCGGACCTATCGCGACCATGTGTCCGGCGAAGGACGTTCGGCGACGTCGCTGGCACTCTTCGCTGCTTTGCTCTGGACGGTTCACCCGTTGCAAACGGAAGCGGTGACGTACACCGTCCAGCGGGCGGAGTCGATGTGTGGACTTTTTTATCTGCTGACGCTGTACTGCACCGTTCGCGGAGCCGACACTCGTTTCCGGTCGCGCGCTTGGTGGTGGTACGGTGGCGCCTGGGCGGCATGCCTGGCCGGAATGGCCAGCAAAGAGGTGATGGTTTCCGCCCCGGCGATTTTGGCGCTGTACGATCGGGTTTTTCTTGCTCCATCGTGGCGCGAGGTGGGCAAGCGCCGTTGGGGGCTGTACGTCGCTCTGGCGGCAACCTGGCTCGTGCTCGCCTACCTCGTCGTGTCGGCGGGCGATCGCGCGGCATCCGCCGGCTTCGGACGTGGGGTGTCGGCGTGGCAATATGCCCAGACGCAGTTCGGTGTGATCGTACACTACCTGCGATTGTGTTTCTGGCCGCGGCCCCTCGTGTTCGATTACGGCGATCATCTGGCGAGCACCCCGGCCGAGGTGTGGCCCTATGCGGGCATCATCGCTGCGCTGTTGGCGGCCACACTGGTGGCGCTTTGGCGGTGGCCGAAGCTTGGTTTTCTCGGTGTCGTCTTCTTTGCGTACCTGGCGCCTTCGTCGAGCGTTGTGCCGATCGTCACGCAGACCGCAGCGGAACATCGGATGTACCTCGCGTCGGCCGCGGTCATCGTGCTCGTCGTCGCGGTCGTTCATACGCCGATTCCCCGGCTGGGCGACCGAGCGGCATCCCTCCAGAGGCTGGCCGCGTGCATCGCAGCGATCATCGCCTTCCTGCTGGGTTGTCAAACGGTGGCGCGCAACCGCGATTACGTCAGCGCCTACCGGCTTTGGCAGGATACCGTTCAAAAAAACCCGCGAAGCGCTCGAGCACACCGCGGGCTGTGCCAGGCACTGCTCGACGCGGGTTTGCCGCGCGCGGCCATTGGCGAGGGAACGCGTGCCCTGGAGTTGCATGAAGAGCCGGCCGGATACCTGAACCGCGGAACCGCGTATTTGGCAGTTGGCGAACTAGATAATGCTCTGGCCGATTTCGACGCCTCGCTCAAACTCGACCCAGACGACGCAAGGGCCTGGTACAACCGCGGACTGGTGCACGCCCGGTTGGGCCAATCCAGGCTGGCCTTGGACGATTGGAGCCACACCATAGCACTTAGCCCCGACTTCGCCGCAGCCTGGTTGAATCGGGGAATTCTTTACGCGGACTCAAGCGAGTTGGGTAAGGCGGAGTCGGACTTTAACCGCGTCATCGAGCTTGAGCCGCGCGCAGCCGACGCGTATTTGTATCGTGCCGACGTGCGCTTCCGACAGAAACGATATGCGCCGGCCTGGGACGACGTCGAAATGGCCGAGCAACTCGGGGCCGCCGTCGATCCGGCTTTTAAGCGTGAGCTGAAACGCGCGATCCGAGCCGGAGACGCCCCCCAATAGAAAATATGTATTTCTGGGTCATCTATTGCAGATCAGGGGTCGTTTAGCGTTTCCCCTGCGTTCGCTTTTCGCCGGTCGAGGCGACATGCGC
>DASSFG010000803.1:0-6848 GCA_035694685.1 Pirellulales bacterium | reverse complement strand
CCACGCTCATGTCCCTGGTTCATGCGTAAGCTGCAACAGGCCCACCTCATCATCTCGCCCGCGGCACATGCCAAGCACCACGACGGCACGTTCAACACTTCCTACTGCGTGCTGTCTGGTTGGGCAAACTCGCTTGTAGATCGAATAGCGCCGTTCGTTCCGCCGAGAAAGACGCTCGGTCACCATGACTAAATCGACTGAACAAGGCAAAACACCGCCGTCCCGATCGAGACCGAACGGCAGCGGTCGCTTAGACGCGGAGATCCGGCGCACTCATCGTTCTTTTATGTCGTCAATCGGCAGCGACAAAGCTGGTAAATACGCGTCTGGACCCATGCCCATCGCGAGCAGACGCTGCCCAGCAAAAGTGCGGAAAACGAGGCCGGGGCTGGAAACCATGGCGTGCTTGAAATACTCGGCGGCAGTGTCCGGTTTGCCGTGCAGTGCGAGGTAATAACCTACGAGGAACTGCCCGGCGACACGGCGGTTCTCGGCGGCACGCGACAATAATTGATCGATGTTGTCGAGTTCCAACTCCGCTTTGCCGCCCTGGGCAAGGTCGTGTGCGAAGGCCGAGGCCAAGTAGATGTATTCCCGCTGCGGTTCCTCGTCGCGAAAGGCGTAAGGCTTGTCGCTGAGTTGGTGGATTTCAGCGTCTTTCAGGAGTCGGTCTCTGGTTGCCGCCTCGTTTGCCTCGTCAGCCACCAAGGCGGCGAGCACCATGAATTGCGTGTCGCGATCATCGCGAAACATCCTTTCCGCAAGTTCGAGGGCCGCGGCAGGCCGGCCTTCCAAGACGTTCAACGCCACGCCCCGCCACAGGTCCTTTCCTTTCAAGCCAGGCTCCATCGATTGGACGGTGTTGGCCGCCACGTCGCGCGCCGTCGCAAGATCTCCTTGGCCGGTGCGTTTGCAAAACAAGTACCATGCCAGCCCCTCACTTGCGTACTGGTATGACGTAGCCTGATACCAGCGTTCCGCTTCCTGCCATTGCCCTAGGGCTTCGTGAGCGCGCGCGGCCGCGAGCATGGCCCAAGCGGCGTAGGATTGGGCCGCCTTCTCGGCGAATTCGAGTGATTTGTGCCATTCGTGGCGCGAGGCAAAGTAGTTGGCCAATTGTACGCGAACGTTGTCGTCTTCCAGTCCGTACGACGGCTGCTTCAAGAAATCTTCCAACGTTGATTGCCAACGTTGCCGATCGCCCCGCTCGGCATAGAGCGTGGCCAGTTCTTCATAGTGCCGTTTTTCAGGAAGTAGCGCAACGGCGCGTTGCAAGCAGCGTTCCGCGGCATCGTTCTGCTTGAGCTCTTTGTACCGCTTACCTAGGGCGAACTGCACCGTCCCGTCCTCGGCGTACTTCTTTTCCCATTCGTCGATTCGGTCTTTGACCGAATCCTCTTCCCCGTCGGCGATGAAGAGGGCCACAGATTGCGGTGAAAAGGGACTGATTCGGAGCAAGTCTTTCAGATGGGCCTGCTCCCACGCGACAAAGCGGCCCCGCGTCCCGAGTTGAATTCGCAGGCGGTGGCGCAAAAGAAGGTCTGCGTAGGTCCAATCAACGTTTTCGCTGGCTTTCCAAAAAGCGTTGTCGTTCTTTTTTCCGAACGGCTTTGCGTGACTGAGCAGCCAAACCTCGCGCGGCTCGAAATCAAACGTGCGCATGTCTTCAGGCACGGTCGCCATGCCGTCTTCAGTGGCTGCCTCGCCGATCGCGTCTTTCAAGGGATGATCGACCACTAAGGACCGCCATTCCGCCAGCGGGCCGTCGTCACCGTTACCTAGCGAATGGTAGTGGAACGTGAACTCGCGCCAAACCTGAGTGAAATTGGCATCTTCCAGCAGCGTTGCCAGTGCGCCCCAGGAGGGCTCGCCGATATCTTCGTCGACGGCGCCGCGCAGCCGTTTAATCAACTCGGCGCACTGCGCCATGCCACCGCCAATCGGATCCGTGGCGTCCAACTCGTCATCGGCCGCCGCGGCGACATCTGCGCCGAGCGCGTTTTTGATCGCCGCCGGCAGATCCGGAAGCAGGGACAATCGCTCTTGGAGTCGGCCGCTGACCACCCGTCGGCCCACCGTGGCCGCCATGCGTCTTGTGCCCAGCGTGCCGGAATCGCCGACAAGCGGATCGAGCGCCCGGTCGCAATTCGGCGAGCTTTTCAAGACGGTTTGGGCCGTCTCCAGAATGAGTGACAGGCTCTGGGAAGATTCGGCAATGAACAGGCGCAGCAAGGCGGCCAGAGGAGCATTGGGCCCTGTTTCAGCGGCGAGCCGCTTGTCGTCGAAGTGGCAATAAGCATCCACGGGTTCGAGCCAACGTGGTGGCCGCCCGGCGTCGGAGCTCTCGGGTGATGCGGCGGCCAGCTTATTCGCCGCCTCGATGTCATCCATCGCCAATTGATGCACGCCGACGAGAGATCGTACAAACGCGCGGCTCCACAACGGCAGTGGAGAAGTGGGACGGCTGGCCACCGACCGTTCCGCGTATAGCAACGCGCGGGCTTTGAAGACTTTGTGGACCGGGCTGAATCTCGACTCCGTGAGCGCGCCCAACAGGGCATACGCGCGGCACAGCTCCGCTAGCCGTTCGGTGCTCTCACCTTCGGCACGAATTTGGGCGTGCAGGCGCCGCAGCGCGGCGAACTGCGCCAAGGGATCCATTTGCGAAAGGCACTGCTCAACCTCTACCCCGACTCCACCGACCTGGTCGCTTTGGCCGCCATCGATCTGATAATTGATGTCTCTGAGCGTGTCGACGAACTTCGTCCTCGACCACGCTTCGGCTTGGGCGACAAGCTTTGGCAAGATAAGCGTTCGCTGCCCGTCCGAGGCGTCAATTCGGAAAGGCTGCTTCAACAGCAACTCATTTCCCAGGTTCCTCGGTCGTTCGATCTCGAGCCAGCTATCGGACACGGCCTGGAAAAAAAATCGCGACTCCATCGGCTTTAGCGAGGCGGTGGAGGGAAGTGCCTCGCGCAGAACGCCGTCGCGCGTCGGACGTCCCGCACCGTCGCGAGCGGCGATCAGAAAGGACTGCCGCACCACCTCTCGCACCAAAAGTCCTCGAAAGGCAACGCCGATGTTGCCGTTGGTCGGACCGGACAACAGTGCGACGGCTTCGGCGCTAGGCCTGCCGGCTTTGTTCAAGCCGGCCGCCGGGCCTGGCGGCGCCCCCTTGCGACAACCGGAAGTGCACGCCATCAGGACGACGACGAATCCTAACGGGGTAACGATCCCGCGGCGTTGCACCGGGCTAGGAAAACGCACGGACTTCTCTCGGCGGTACATCAGGGCTTCTCCTCATCTTTCGATTTCTGTTTTAGTGTCCTCAGATCCCAGAAGCGGACGGTGCCGTCGTCACCGGCGGTCAATAAATGCCCGCCGTCCCATGACAGCGCCAAAGTGCGGACAGGCCCGTAGTGCTCAGTAAGCCGTAGCGATTCCGTAGCATCGTTGACGCTCCACAAGCGGACCGTGGCATCGTCACTGCCCGAGACCAACTCTGCTCCGTTGGCGCTTAGCGCCACGGCGTTCACGCGGCCGCTATGGCCGGTGAGGGTGGCCACGAGCTCGGCGGATTCGGTGTTCCAGACCCGCACCGTTCGATCAGCGCCTCCGGCGGCCACTCGCGATTGGTCGGCGGAGATCGCCACCGCATTGACAAAGTGCGTGTGTCCTTCAAATCGACGTATCTCAACGCCGGCCTGTAAGTCTACCATTCGCATGCTGCTGTCGTCGCCTCCCACGAGCAACCGCTGGCTATCGTGTGCTAGGGCCATCGAGTTGATCGGCAGGCCAACTTCAATCGTCTTGAGCGACTCTTCGACGAAAAGTTCCCACAGGCGAAGTTTGCCGTCGCGACCGCCTGTAACAACGTGCTTACCGTCCTTGAGCCAAACGACGCCCGAAATCAGGCCGGCATGTCCGCCGCGCCAGCGGTAGTCCTGAAAACCAGGGTCGTATTGCGAGGCCGGCAAACCGCCGACCTCCCTCACGTGGACTTCATTCTCTGCGCGGTTCACTTGCCCGGTTCCGTAGGCAAGCCTTTGGCCGTCAGCCGAAAAGGCAAGGGCGGTCACGCGGATGGGTTGCTTGAAGAGGGTCAATTGGCTGGCTGGCCGCTGCGTATCCCACAAGTCAATCTGTCCGTCGAGACTCCAGGCGGTGATAAAGCCATCGGGCGAAAATGCCGCGCAATAGACCGGAGATGCGACGCCGAAGGTTTGCAACCCCGCAGCAACGGCCGCCTGCGGCAATTCCCATACGTGGATGCCCGAGCCGATTATGAAGGCACTCACCCACCGTCCGTCGTCGGAGATCGCTGCTTTTGAGATGCTGCCTTGCGGCCCGGGCAATTGCTCGATGAACTGGCCGGATTCGATGTCCCACAATGATTCACCCATGATGTTGTGACCCAACAGGCGGCGCCCGTCAAGCGAGATGGTGATGGATTGAAACTGATTTCCGAAGGTGCGAAGTTGTTCGCCCGATTTCGCGTCAAAAACGGCGAAAACGCTGTTGGCCAATCCAAATAACTGCTCACCATCGGGCGAGAACCGTAGATGATCGGCGGCGAAATCGCCTATCGTGAGCTCCGGTTCCAGCGTGTCGGCGTCGTAGATTTGGAGCCGTGTTTGCGGGGGCCCGGTTGTTCGGAAGGCGATGCGCGACCCATCCGCCGACCAGGTAATCGAGGTCTTACTATATGAGCCCAGAAAGACGTTTTGGCTTTTCAGTTCCGTTGCGGAGCCGATCTGCCACAGGCGCAGGGTGCCGTCCGTGCTGGCGGATATCAGGCGCTCGCCGTCTGGGGAGAAAATGGCCACGACAACGCTTTGCGCATGTCCTACAAGATGCCGTACCATGCGCCCTTCTGTGAGCTCCCAGATGCCGATCCCTCCCATCGTGTCAGCCGCGGCCAGGTAGCGACCATCGCGGCTTACATCGGTCAAAAAGGGGTTGCCTTCCAGCTTAAATTCGCCCCACCGCTCGAACCGGCCGTCGTCGGTAAGTTGGTACTCGGTGCAGATTCCCTGGTTCTCCTTTACCAGAAAGCGATAGCGTCCGTTTACTTGTGGCAGGAAGTGAATCGATTCCACCACCGAGACAACCGGCTGACCAAGCAGGGGAGCGGCGGGGGACGGGGTTGCCGGAGCGGCTACCGGACGATCATTCTCTGCAGGCCGGCCGCGAAATTGCGAAAAGAGCATGAGGGCGGCGAGTCCCAACGCTCCGGCCGCCACGAGGAGTTGCATCGGCCGGACGCGATGCGAGGTTCGTCGCTTACCTGCCAGCACGAGCTGCGCTTCGACCGCCTGCAAGCGGGCGTGCAGCAAATCGCGCTGGGAGCGCAACTGCGCGAGCCGAGCGTCGAACTTTGCCACCATCAGTTCCATGTCGGCGACGGCCTTTTGCTGTTGCTGGCGCTGGTTCCGCAAAGCCTCCAACCTCTGCAAACCCGGCCCAGTATCCGCCGAAGATCCGAGGCCCTCCGCCTCACTTTCGGTGGCGGCTTGCAGCCGAGCGTTTGCCGCGGCCAGCTCTTCGTCGATTTGAGCCGACAGCGCTGCTAAAACCTGACGTCCTTCGTCGAGCAGGGCCGCCAGTTTTTCGCGCCGGCGGCTGTATTCCGCAATGGCTCCGTCGACCTGTTGCGTGGTGGTTTGGAGTTGCTTAACGAACTCCGGCGTGCGCCGGCGAACGAAGCTCTGCGCCCGCTCTTCCAATCGCCGCCACAGGTTCGGCCTGGCTAGGCTTAGTACGTCGGCCGCTACGGCGGGCTCCGGGTCGAACCGAGGTACCCCGCGGATTTCGGTCTTTCGCCGGTCTTCACTTCGCGGCGGCAGCGGCCGTCCTTCACGCAAGGCCTGAACGTCAGCGAGCAATTCCTGGGCGGTTTGATAGCGGTCACTTGGATCCTTCTCAAGAAGTCGCGAGACAAGCTGTTCCAGCTCGGCTGGTATCCACGGCGCCGCCTGGCTCAAGGGCCGCGGCGGTTCATAGGCATGTTGAAAGACCATCGCGGTCGGCGACTCGGACACGAACGGCAACGTGCCCGACAGCATCTCGTAGAGCAGTACGCCCATCGAATAGAGATCACTGCGCGCGTCAACCGCAACGCCCCGTCCTTGTTCGGGAGAAAGATAATTGACGGTGCCCAGGATCATACCGGTCGCTGTGAAGTGCTCGTGCCGGTCGATCTGTTTGGCCAGCCCAAAATCAGCCAGCAGCGCACGGCCGGATTTGGCGTCGAGTAGAATGTTGCCCGGCTTGATATCGCGGTGAATCAGCCCTTCGTCGTGCGCAGCGGCCAGACCCGTCAGGCAGTGCTCGAAGACGCGCAAGGCGACGGCGACGTCAAGCCGATGCTCGCGCCGCAGGCGCTGGGCGAGACTTTCGCCGTCGACAAACTGCATGACAAAGAAATGATGTCCGCGGTCTTCGCCGATCGAGTGGACCTGCACGACATTGGCGTGTACCAGCCGCGCGATGGCGCTGGCCTCGGCGCGGAACCGCTTGACGAAGTCATCGTCGCGGGCCAATTGGGGCGGCAGCACTTTGACCGCAACGCGGCGGTCAAGCGATTCATCATGCGCTTGATAGACGTCACCCATGCCGCCCCGTCCGATTTGTCGGATCAGGCGACATGTGCCCAGCCGCTCGATGGCAAGAGTTTCTGCTCCGCTGGGCGTCACGGTGGGCGCAGCGATGGAAGGCGCTGCCCTTTCCGGCGCCGGCGGGGAAATCTCGTGCCCGGCCACCACCACCGTCGTATCGCGCGAGCGGGCTTTTGAACCCGCCTGATCTCCGGCCAACGACGACTCCGTCCTCTCCAAAGCGGCAATTAA
>DASSFG010000802.1:0-9587 GCA_035694685.1 Pirellulales bacterium | reverse complement strand
GGACCGCTTGGACCGATACTTGGGTCACTTTTTTAACTGGTATGACACCCATACCTTGGCGCCGTTGCGGCCACACTACGTTTCGACGGTCGACAGCGGAAATCTTATCGGGCACGTGCTGGTGCTGCGCACTGGCCTGTTGGAGTTGGTCGAGAACAGGCCGCTGCCGTTGCGCTTCGTGGGCGGACTTCGCGACACGCTGCGCGTGATGCTCGACGTGGCCCGTGGAACGGACCAGCCCGGTAAGGATGGCCGTGCGTTGCTGGTTCCCGCCGACGTGCTGCGCAAGCTCGAGCGCATCGAACAGCAGCTCGACGTTCCGCCGACTACAGTTAGCGTGATGGCGACGTTGTTGTCGCGGCTGGTGGCCGATGCGGCCCATATCAGGGCGGTCGCGACCGGCGACAAAGAGTTTCAGTGGTGGGCGGATGCATTCGAGCGCTTGTGCCGGGAACATCGTGACGAGTTGTTGCGCCTGGCAGCATGGGCCGAGCTGCCGCCCGTTCCTATCGAGATTCGGCGCCAGCGATCACCCGATCAACTTCAGGCGCTCAGCGAGCTCGACGCGATCTTGTCGCGCCTGCAAGGGCCGCTGAGTTTGCGCGAAGTGGCGGCCCTGCCGTCGTCACTGCTCCCGATGTTGGAAGGAATTCTGGGACGTTTCGCCCTGCCCTTGAACGGCCAATCCGACGAAGCGATGCCGCTCACACGCTGGTTCAAGCGGTTACGCCAGTCGATCGTCGATGCGGCGCTATACGCCGCCAATCGCATTCAAGCGCTCGAACGAGTTGCGGGCCGCTGTCACGAATTGGCCGACATGAACTTTTCGTTCTTGTTCGACAAATCCCGCGACTTATTCGCCATAGGATTTAACGTCGATGAACGCCGCCTGGATGGCAGCTTCTATGACTTGTTGGCGTCTGAGGCGCGACTGGCAAGTTATATCACCATCGCCCAAGGCCAGGTCGATCAGGACCATTGGTTCGCGCTCGGCCGGTTGCTCACCACGACCGGCGGCGCAGCGACGCTGTTGAGTTGGAGCGGCTCGATGTTCGAGTACCTGATGCCGCTCTTGGTCATGCCCGCCTACGCCAACACGCTGCTCGATCGGACGTGTCGTGCCGCCGTCGGCCGACAAATCGACTACGGCCGACAGCGGGGCGTGCCGTGGGGCATTTCGGAGTCGGGCTACAATGCGTTCGATCTGCACCTGAGCTATCAATACCGCGCGTTTGGAGTGCCCGGCCTGGGGCTGAAGCGCGGGCTCGCCGAAGACTTGGTGATTGCCCCTTATGCCAGCGCGTTGGGCCTGATGGTGGCGCCGGAGGCGGCCTGCGTGAACCTGCAGCGCTTGGCGGCTGAGGGATTCCAAGGCGCCTACGGGCTCTACGAAGCGATCGACTTTACGCCTTCGCGCCTGCCGCGGGGAACGCCCCGCGTCGCTATCCGGCAGTACATGGCCCACCACCAGGGCATGAGCTTGCTGTCTCTGGCGTACCTCTTGCTCGACAAGCCGATGCAGCGCCGCTTCGCCGCGGATCCGATGTTGCAGGCCGCCGATCTGTTGTTGCAAGAGCGTGTGCCCAAAGCCAGCGCCATGGTCTTTCCCCACGTCGCCGAGGCTAGTGCCACTCGCTCCGTATCGGCCGAAGAACAGGGAACATTGCGGGTCCTAACGGACCCCGGCGGTGCCGCGCCCGAAGTCAACCTGCTCTCCAACGGCCGTTACCACGTGGTGATTACCAGCGCAGGCGGCGGATACAGTCGTTGGCGCGACCTGGCCGTGACGCGCTGGCGCGAAGACCCCACGCGTGACTGCTGGGGATCGTTCTGTTACCTGCGCGATATCGACAGCGGCGCCCTATGGTCGACGGCCTGGCAGCCGACGCTTACTTACACCAAACGGTACCAGGCGATCTTTACTCAGGCCCGCGCCGAATTCAGGCGGCGCGATGAACAGATCGACACGCACACTGAGATTAGCGTCTCGCCCGAAGATGACGTCGAGTTGCGGCGAATGACCATCACGAACCGGTCGGATGTGTCCAGGACGATTGAATTGACCAGCTATGCCGAGGTGGTGCTGGCGCCGCAAGGCCACGACTTGTCGCACCCGGCTTTCAGCAACCTCTTCGTGCAGACCGAGCTCGTGCCCGACCGGCAGGCCATCCTTTGTACCCGGCGGCCACGGTCGGCCGGAGAGCGTCCGCCCTGGATGGCTCACTTGATGACGGTCCGCGGCACAAGGATCGGCGATGCGTCGTTCGAAACCGATCGCCTGAAATTCGTCGGACGCGGCCGGAGCCTGGCCGCGCCGGCCGCGATGGACGGTCGCGCACGGCTCTCTGACAGTCAAGGACCGGTGCTTGATCCGGTGGTTTGTATCCGGCAAGTGATCCAGCTCGCGCCGAACGAGACGGCCAGGGTCGACCTCGTGACCGGCGTGGGCGAGACGCGCGAGGCCGTCGATGCCATCATGCACAAGTACCACGATCCTCAGTTGGCCGACCGCGTCTTCGAGCTGGCCTGGACCCATAGTCAGATTCTGCTCCGCCAACTCAACGCGTCGGAGGCCGACGCCCAGGCTTATGGTCGGCTGGCTGGGTCGGTGATCTACGCCTCAGCCTTGCGGCGGGCCAAGGCCAGCGTGTTGACCCGCAACCGGCGTAACCAATCGGGGCTGTGGGGTTACGGCATCTCCGGAGACCTACCGATCGTGCTGGTCCGCATTCGCGACCGTGCCCGAATCGAGCTGGTGCGGCAGGCCATCCAAGCCCACGCCTATTGGCGAATGAAAGGGGTCCCTGTCGACCTGGTTGTCTGGAACGAAGACGACTCCGTATATCGCCAGACGCTGCAAGACACCATGATGGACCTTCTTGCCGCCAGCCCGGAAGCGATGCTGGTCGACAAGCCGGGCGGCATCTTCGTGCGCCGTGGCGAGCAAATGTCGGAAGAAGACCGGGTGTTGCTCCAGACCGTTGCACGGATAGTGCTCCTGGACGATGCCGGAACGTTGCTCGAACAAGTGGAGCGACGCGGCCGCGGCGAAGTGTCGGTGCCTGCTCTCAAGCCGCAGGGCCGGCGGAGTGAGCCGTCGTCGGTGGGAGCTCCCAGGCGGGACCTGGCGTACTTCAACGGGTTGGGCGGTTTTAGCCACGACGGTCGCGAGTATGTGACGCTGCTCGGCCCCCAACAGGCCACGCCTGCGCCGTGGGTCAACGTGATCGCTAACCCGCAATTCGGCATCGTCGTATCGGAAAGCGGCAGCGTTTACACCTGGTCGGAGAACAGTCACGAGTTCCGGTTGACTCCCTGGTCGAACGACCCAGTTACCGACGCCAGCGGCGAGGCGATTTATCTTCGTGATGAGGAGAGCGGCCGTTTCTGGTCGCCTTCGCCCTTGCCGGCCCGTGGCGAGGCGCCCTATGTCGCGCGTCATGGCTTTGGCTACAGCATCTTCGAACATACCAACGACGGCATCGTCACCGAACTGTGCCTGTTTGTCGCCGTCGACGAGCCGGTGAAGTTTGCCACGCTGCGCATCGCCAACCACTCGGGCCGGGCGCGCCGCTTGTCGGTCACGGGTTACTGGGAGTGGGTCTTGGGCGAGTCTCGCGACAAAACGCTGCTGCACGTGGTAACGGAACTGGATGCGATGAGCGGCGCTCTGTTCGCCCGTAACGCTTACAGTTCGGAATTCGGCGAGCGGCTGGCGTTTGTCGATTGCAGCGAAACGACGCGGTCGGTAACGGCCGACCGCACGGAGTTTCTGGGCCGCAACGGCACGCTGGCGAACCCCGCAGCGCTGCATCGCATCCGCTTGTCAGGCCGTGTGGGCGCGGGATTCGATCCCTGCGCCGCCGTGCAGGCGCCTGTCGATCTCGATGAGGGACAAGAGAAAGAGGTGGTGTTCATCCTGGGCGCCGCCCGCAGCGCGGAACAAGCTCGGCAGCTCGCGCAACGGTTCCGCGGCACGGCCAGTGCCCGGCAGGCCCTGGAGGGCGTGTGGCACTATTGGAGCCGCGCCTTGGGCACGCTGTATTGCGAAACGCCCGATCCAGCAATCAATTTCTTAGCTAACGGTTGGCTTCTCTACCAGACCCTGTCCTGCCGGATGTGGGCCCGCACCGGCTTTTACCAGTCGGGCGGCGCGTTTGGCTTTCGCGACCAACTGCAAGACGCCATGGCGCTGGTACACGCGGAGCCCGGCGTGTTGCGCGGACACTTGTTGCGTGCGGCCGGCCGCCAGTTTGGCGACGGCGACGTGCAGCATTGGTGGCACCCACCGGCGGGCCGCGGCGTGCGCACGCACTTCTCGGATGATTACCTCTGGCTGCCCTACGCGACGTGCCGTTATGTGGCGGCCACCGGCGATACCGGCGTGCTGGATGAGCGCATACCATTCCTCAGCTCACGCCCGTTGCGGCCGGAGGAAGAATCGTATTACGACCTGCCGCAGCATTCGGGCGACTCGGGCACGCTCTACGAACACAGCGTCCGCGCCCTCGATCACGGCCTGCGCTTCGGCGCGCACGGCCTGCCGCTGATGGGCTGCGGCGATTGGAACGACGGCATGAATCTGGTCGGAGCGCAGGGCCGGGGCGAGAGCGTCTGGCTGGCCTTCTTTCTCTATGATGTACTGGTGCGCTTTGCCGAGTTGGCGCGCCGTCGTGGCGACACCGCCCTGGCCGACAAGTACACGATCGAAGCGGGACGGCTGCGGGGTAATATCGAAGAGCACGCTTGGGATGGCGATTGGTACCGCCGCGCCTATTTCGACGACGGCACGCCGCTCGGGTCGGCTTCGAATGCCGAGTGCCAGATCGACGCCCTGCCGCAAAGCTGGTCGGTTTTGTCTGCGGCAGGCACGCGCGAACGCTCCCTCAGCGCCATGAACAGTGTCGAGCGCCTGTTGGTCCGCCGCGACGCTAAACTCGTGCAGCTTTTTGAGCCGCCATTTGACAAGTCATCGCTCGATCCCGGTTACATCAAGGGATACATTCCCGGCGTGCGCGAGAACGGCGGCCAGTATACTCACGCGGCGGTGTGGACGGTGATGGCCTTCGCGGCGATGGGTGATTCGCAGCGCGCCTGGGAGCTATTCTCACTGATCAACCCCGTGACCCACGCCGATACGGCCGCCAAAGCGGCCACCTACCGCGTGGAGCCGTACGTCGTGGCCGCGGATGTTTACGCGGTCTCGCCCCACACGGGCCGCGGCGGTTGGACCTGGTACACCGGCTCCGCCGGCTGGATGTACCGCCTGATCACCGAATCGCTGCTGGGCTTGATTTTGGAAGTCGACAAGCTCCGCTTCGCGCCCTGTCTACCTGCGGATTGGTCAAGCTTCAAAATCCACTATCGGTACCGCGAGACTCATTACCACATCTCAGTACACAATAGTGGCGGTGGTTCTACTGTCGAGCGCGTGACAGTTGACGGAATCCAGCAAACCGAACTTTCGGTTCCACTCATCGATGACCGAAATGACCATCATGTGGAAGTGCTTGTAGTGCTACGCTGAGCTGTAAGACGCGGTTTGCACTCGGCAGCTCCAGTCATCTGTCTGCCGGAGTTGCAGCGCGGCATCGAACAGAAGCTGGACTTCGCATCGTGAGGTTCCAATCGAAGGTCTATTTTGCGTTCAGTTGCGCGCAGTGGTCGGGCACACCCCAGCATGCTAGCCGGCGGCGCATTGGGCAATCATCGTCGGTGACGCCCGCAAAGTTGAGTTGCCGCGGCAATTATTCGCTGGGCGGCTTGTGCTTGGGGGTCTTCAGTTCCACCGGATACGGACTTCCATCATGAGGGCATCCGCGTCCATGTTCATAGAGTCGGCGGAGCCGGTCGCACTCATCTTGGTCAGCCCAGGCGATCCACCAGCGGCGTTGGCCTGGGAAATACCGGGCATGTACCCAGCCACGCCGGCACCATCTGGACAGCGTGGAATGGTCGATCGATAATCGGCGGCTTAAATCAAGCAGCCACCACTCGTTGGAGCCGAGCGTTGATTGCTCCGCTGAGGCCTGCGGTCGCTTTGGCTCGGTCAAGCCCCAAGAGTCAAGGAGTTCTCGGACCGTGTGCCGAGTGTAGTTGCGGCCAGCGAGCGTCGTGCGAAATCCTTCTGCGTTGAGCGCCCTGGCGATCGCGGTCGTCGAGCGCCCTGAACGCCAAAGTTCAGTCACGTGTGATCTCAGTCGCTCGAAGTCCCTCAACTGTTCGTATTTCGCAACCGAGCGAATCACCTCGTGTCGGTGCTCAACGCCTCCGTGCCACCGGACCATTATCTCGACGACCTCTGAGTTGCCCTCGGTCGTGATCGTAACTCGCTCAATCAAATGGCGAACTATCTCCTTGCGGTCGGCGGACGCCTGCGGCGAGGTATTCCATAGACGCGGGATGTTCGTCGCAAGCTGTTCGACGGCGAGAAGTTCCTTTTGGCCCAGCGAGTCCGGCTGATCTCTTAGAAAACGATCGTAGTCTTCTTTCAAGCATCGTTGTTGGCGCAGTGCCTCTTCCCATCGATGTTCCAGCTCGGTGGCAACCAGCCGGTTCGCCGGATCGACGGCATCGTACTGGTGACGGAGTCGCTCGACTTCACCCGCGGCCTTCCCAAGCCGCCGTTTCCATTCAGCGTGAACGCGGTCGCGTTCCCGTTGAATTTCGCCCGTCGCGTGCAAACTAAGCTGCAGCGACGCGGGCTCGATAGCGGCTAGCACTTGCTGGGCAATCAACTCATCGACGGTTTGGGCCGTGACTCGTTGACACGCCGGGGTGCTCTCCGCCTTTTGATCGCCGAGGCAGACGTAGGCTGTCAGCTTGGTCTTGCCTTTGTAACGCGGAGACATGCGTTTTCCGCAACGGCCGCAGACGACGATCCCCGCCAACAAGGCTTCGCCTTCACGAGCGGCGCCCGCCGAATCCCATTGTGAACCGTTGGCATACAAGCGGTCGATGTTCGCGACGTACTGCTCCCAGGTGATGTAGGCCGGCAATTTGCCGTGAATCAGCACTTTCCATTCGTCGATAGTGGCCCGGTATCGTCCTTGGTCCTTCTTGGTTGTCCGCCGACGTGGGTCGATTTGAAACCGACCGTGGGCGTAGCTTCCGGCGTAGGTGGGGTTGTGGAGCATATTGATGATCGTGGAGTATGTCGGCTTGCGCCACTCAAGCTGACCTTTGTTCGGTCCGAAGATCGGCCGAATCGGGAGTCGAATCTGCTGACGATGCAGATATCGCAGCAGAGACAACGCGCTGCCCAGTTCCTCGAATTTGGCGAAGACCAGCTTGACGACGTTCTGAACTTCTTTATCGGGTTCGAAGGCGACCTTGCCCGCCGGCGTCAGGACGTAGCCCAAAGGAACATGGTTGAACAGTTCGCCTCGCCGTGCTTTGTTCAGCATGCCCTGATACATCCGCCCCCGCAGGATATGGAGCTCGGCTTCGCTCATCATTCCGCGCAAGCCGAGGAGGAGCCGATCGTTGTAGTCGGTCGGATCGTAGATCCCGTCTTGGTCCGCTAGCACCGTGTGAAAAACGGCACACAGCTCGATCAGTTGGTGCCAGTCCTTGTTCGACCGAGCAAGTCGGCTCATCTCGATTCCCAGCACAAGGCCGACATGATCGAGGCCGACCTCGGCGATCAATCGTTGAAAGCCGAGGCGACCGTCGGCGGTACGTCCGCTATGGCCCTGGTCTTCGTCGATAATCAGGATTCGATCCTTCGACCATCCGTAACGCTCAGCGATCCGCGCTAACCCATATTGGAGTTCGCCAGACTCGCGATGCTCGTTCACTTGGTGGGGTGTGGATTGGCGGACATAGACGATCGCGAGCCGCTGACGATGATAATCCTGAATCTTTCTTGAGACGCCATCGATGACTTCGGCCAGCACCTGTTGTGGTCGATTGGTCGATTCGCTGGCTGGTGATCGCGATCGAGTTCTTCTTCTAGCGGTCATGCTGCACCTCCCTCTCGGCAGGCACTGCCGCCAGGGATTCCATGACCATCCGCTTCAAGACGTTCAGAATCTGCCGACGTTTGGCCTCTGGCAGCCCGGTCCAGATGCCGGTTGCCGGAAGCTTTGGATTGTCGTTTGGACTTGCTGGGGGGGACCGCTTTGATTTCGGCTGTCGTACATAGTTGCTCTCCTTCGAGATGTTCAAGACGTTGGCGGGACCATTTTGCCAGTCGCAGCAGCGCGTGGCAGGACACGATGGGCCGTCTACCCCCATCGTAATCGGCGGGGGACTCGGGGGTGTTCTCTTGTGACCCTTGAGAGTCTCGCCAGGGCTATGGCCCTCCTCACGCTCGATGACACAGTACCCACGGACAACGATAAGCCGCTCTATGTGAGTGATCCCTGCTGTGGCACCGGGCGGATGCTGCTTGAGGCGGCGAAGGTCAACCCGCGCGTCGAGCTCGTCGGACAAGACCTGGATCCTCGCTGTGCGAAAATCACAGCGATCAATCTGGGGCTTCGCAGCCGCTACGGATGGGTCATCTGCGGCAACACCATCACCAATGAATTGCGCTTCGCGTATCGCGTCGGCTCCTTCTATCACGAATCACCAAACGGCCTGCGGCGCGGCGTTATCCGCGAGGTGCCGATCAGTGACATGTCTGTCGTAACCATTGCGGAAGAGGTACGTGGCGCAACGAGCGAGGCGATAGGGGAGCAAGGCGACGAGGATGCCTCAGCGGTGATGCAATGGCCGTCGATCATCGAGGTGCCGCAGTGGCTCGCCAGGCTTGAACCGAAGCTGGCACGGCGTGAGCATGCCGGCGGAGAGCGGGACGATGGGAAATCCCCGCAACGCACCGAGCAAGACGGGCAGGCGCCGACACAGCGCACGCTATTCTGAGCGTCGCCGGGCAAGTGGCTTGCTGGTAAAATCTATGGTCTATGACAAAGAAAAAAGTGGGTGCTCAACGCGGCCGTGTTTCAAGTCCCTCTGCGACTGGCGGGGCGGGCGTTCACTTCGAGGAACACGTCGATGCCGCGTTTCTGACGCTTTTGCTGTTGCGGGGGATTCCGCCGGTCCTAACCGACTGTGTGGTCACCGGCGTCCATTTCCAAGCCGAACACCTTGGATGGGCGACCGACGATGCGATTGTCGTCGGCACGAACGGCACCGGGGTGCAGCGACGGCTATTCTGCCAAGTCAAACTGTCGTTCACCGTGAGTACGTCCAATGATGAATGCAGGAAGGCATTCGGTGATTTTTGGAGCGACTTCAAAGCCAATGCCGAATTTTCGGCCGAAAGGGATCGGTTTGCGATCGTCGTTCAGCGCGGAACGGATATGCTGCTGCACCACTTCGTTTCGCTGCTCGACTGCGCTCGATCATCGCGAGACGGAGACGATTTCGGGCGACGGCTGAAAGTTCCCGGCTTTCTGAATGCGGCTGCACTTCGGTACGCAGGTGAAATTCAAAAGATCGTTGGCGACATTGAGGGCCGGGCTATGTCAGCCGGAGAACTGTGGCCATTTTTCAAGCTATTGCACGTCCTGCCGATGGATCTTCACAGTTCGACGCGGCAGACGGAGGCCGCAATGAAGACGATGCTGGCGTTGGTATCC
>DASSFG010000801.1:0-18747 GCA_035694685.1 Pirellulales bacterium | reverse complement strand
AAAACAGGTCAAAGGCTTCCAGCAAGAAGTGGCCGCTGCCACAGGCGGGGTCGAGAAAGGTGATTTCACTCAGCGGCTTGGGCTCGACCGGCGCGCGGTCGGCGCCCTTGACATAGAATTCCCAGCCCTCGGCGAGCTTTGAGTCGGGGTGCATGCCCAGCCAGGTCGCGCCCAGCGAGTTCTGCACCAGGAACTTGACCATATAATCTTCGGTGTAGAGCTGCGTGGCCGGAATGATGTCGGCCCCGGCGATCTTGGCGCCCTTCACCGTGCGCACCCGCTCGAACACGCGGTCTTTCTCTTCCGTGTTCCAGTATTGGTACGCCCAGCCCAGGGCGTCGGGAGCAGTGAAGAGGTTGGAGGTTGGGGGCTGCGGTGATGTTTGGTCAGTAGCCCCTTCTTTGTCAGGCTGGAAAGCCTGACCTACGATCCGGTAACGGCGAAGGATCTCGGCGTTGAGACTCAAGAGGCCGAAACAGTCTTTGAGGGCGGCGGCGGACGGACGCAGGGCAATACTCGGCGAGTGCGGATCGAAGAGCATCGGCAAGCGCTCGGCCTGCTCGCGAAACACCTTGTCGAGCACGGCAAACAGGCCGTCGTCGTCGCCGGCGCACAACTCCGGGTGCCGCTGCGCCAGACGATGGTGCTCCAAGGAACGGCCACCGTAGGTTTCTTGCTGCAAAATGACCGGGTCGATCAACTCGCGCGATTCCATGCACCGCAGGGCCAGCATTCTGTTGGCCCAGGTATAGGCCGTCTCCCGGACGAACTCGGCCACGGCATCGGCGCGCGTCACAGCCGCCTCTTCGCGCAGCTTCAAATAAGCATCCACGACGCGGCGCGCATGGCGGTCTCCGTCCGTCAGATGCTCAAGCTCATCGACGGGCACGCTGGCCCGTTCGCGGCGCACGCCGATGGCTGCCAGTCGCTGCTCAAGATCGCCCGGCTTCCACTTCCCGTCGCCGTCGTAGCGGCCTTCGAGCAAGTGCCGCAGTTCGAGGGTCACGGATTTGAGGAGTTTTTTGAGGGCGGGGAGCATGGGAAGAAAGGCAGAAGGCAGAAGGCAAAAGGCAGAAGGTTCGGATGTCGCGCGTAAGGATGTCAGGCAATGCCACAAAGTGATCTGAGGAAGTTGGCCAGGGCAGCGACGCGCGGCAGATTCCGGGTTTGATCGTTCAGCCAACGGTTTTGATCGATGGAGACGGCGATCGACATGCCGGGCTTGAGGATATTGGCGGCACAGGCGACAGTCGCCTTTTTTCTGCCGGCAGGCTTCAGGAACAGTACCTTGTCCTTGTCGGTCAGCGGTGCGAGATCGACGCGGTCCACAAAGGTCCGCGCGCCGGCCAGCAAACCACCGTAAACAACGTCGCCACATTCAATCAGCAGGTCGTCGAGCGTGCCGAACGATGCATTGTCTGGCAGCACGTAGACACCGAAACGCGGTTTTCCCGCGGCAATTTCACCAGGGTTATCTGGATAGGGGAGCGAAAACCCTGAGATGGTGCGGCGACTGTCCAGCTCACTCAACAGAGAGCGAAGTCGATCCACGGGCTCTTGGTCGTCGGCGTCACACAGCACGCCCAGTCCCATGATGGTGTCCGAAAACAACTGCTGTTGGAGCATGACCTGCTCGATGACCAGGCTCAGACGATGCGCGCCGCCGCCCGCGGCGCGAACCGCAACCCAATCGGCGCCGCGTCGCAAAAACATCGGATTGGGCACCCGCTTATAGAGGTCGCCTTGGAAAGGGAACTCCGTCGTTACGAGGCGTTGTAGATCTGCGTCCAGCTCCGCATACATGGCGACTTTTGCAAAACCTTCGGCCTTCAGCAAAGCGGCCGCAAGTTCAACGTCCTGCGTCCCTTCTACGGCGATGACACTCTTGCCCACAACTAGCGCACCTCCAAGCCACCTTCATAGCGAAGATTAAACAGCGCACGGCCGGGAAATTTCGCCAGCCGTTGCGATGAATTCGGCGCAGGAAAGCGGAACGTAGCCAGATCATCGAGTTCATCCTGCTCCGCATACAAGATCGCATCGATGGCTTCAAGACTGTGCGTCGTAGCAAAGATTTGCACGTTTAATTCGCGAGCGGTTCGCACAAGCCACGAAAACACTCGCGCCAATGCATCCCTGTGAATCCCCGCTTCGATTTCGTCAATCAGCAGGACGCCGCCTGCCAAGGTTGGCAGCGTGCCGGCAATGAGAACGGCGCGCCGCAACGCGTCGCCGAATATTGAAAGCGGCGCCGGACCGAGCCGCCGATGCCGGAGATAGATGACGGGCCTCGCACCACGGATCGACACAATTTCCACGTCCTCGATCTCCACGTCAAATTCGCGCACGAGCCCCACGACCGCTGCTCGGTTCCCTTTAAGCTTGGCCAAAGATTGGTGGCGCACCTGAAGAGGATTGATTTGATAGGAATAGGGGGTAAGTGTTTCGGTCCGCAGCGACAACCGCCTTCTGCGGGCGGGTCGAACGGCGCGCTCGTCTTCCCAGATTTGAACGATCGAAGACTCAATTTCTGATTCCGTCCCGGTTGCAAACTGGCTCACGCTTTCTGATTGATGAGTCGCCTCGGCATGTTGCTGAAGCTCGGCGCCCGCACGAGGCTCGGCAAAATCGAGTTCGCCTTGCATGATCTGCTTGCGGCCGGAACGCAGGCTGCGCGTGGCGGGCTCTCCAACAATGTCGCGGTAGTGAGTCTCGAGTCGTCGAAGAGGGTAAGAGCCGGTGCAACGCATCTCGCAGTGGCCCTGATAGGCAAACGACGGATCGGACAGCTCGCCCGTTTGCGGGAAACACCAGCGGAGCGACTGCACCCGGGTTTCGTCAAGGCCGCCGAAGTCGCGGCGGCGAACCATCGCCAGCCACTCGAGCGGTTCGAGCGGATTGCAGAGGACCGAAATGGCCTCCAGCACGCTCGTCTTACCGCTGTTGTTGGGGCCAACAAGTAGGTTGATGAGTCCCAGCCCGTCGAGGCGCAGAGCCCGCAGGCCGCGAAAGCCGTCGATTTCGACGCTTTCCAGAGAATACCTCGGAACGCGACCGGCTCCAGTGCGGTCATCTATCTTGGCAGAGTCTCGGTGCATGTCTTCCTAGTCTATCGCACACAATGGGCTGGCGGTAGCTTGCGCGTAGCGCAGCGGCGCCGTACGCGCTGTTCAGCTTCGCCACGACGAGCTTGCCCCCGTGGTGGCATTGGCTTATCCTAACTCCACATCAAACCCCTCCGCCAAGAGCTGCCGCACACGCTGGTCGAGCTTGTGGTTAAGCTGCTCCCATTCGCGCTCGGTTGAAACGCGAGTTACAGAGGCGACTTCGGTAGCCCGAACGAAACGGACCTGACGAGCAGGCTCGCGTAGCGGCAATTTGCCGGTATCGTGCCCGGCGGCCTTGGCTTGGGCGCGCTCTTTATTGGCGGCCTCCTCGCCGATGCGCTGGCCAAGGCTGCGGACGAGTTGCCGGGCACGGTCGGGGAAGGCGGCCACTTGCGCCGGCAGCGTGGCGGCGTCGAGGCTGTCGCGGAATTGAACCAGAGGATCAGCCAGCGACGATGCGAGCAGGCCGTCAAGATGGCGCTCGGCCAGGTCGCCGGGCAAACGGTCGAGCGCCTGCGCGAGCGTACCGCGGGCCTCGTTCCGCCAACCGTCCAACAGCGGCGTCAATTCCAACAGCGCCTGGTTCTTCTGGTTCTGCAGCGTGTTCCAGACGTTCTTATCGGCGAACGAAGCGGCCGAGGCGGCGACGCGGTAGTCGGCCAACAGCGATGCGATCAACGAAGGTGAGCTGAGGCGATACTCGACCGCCTCCAACCGCTTTACCAGCTCGCTTAGCTCTTTGAACAAGGGGCCGTTCTGCTTTTGAAACGCGGCGTACTGCTCGATCGCTTCATAGCCTGACAGTAGCGTGTTTTGCGAGGCGTGAATCTCGTTCACGCGATGCACGGGATTCGTCAGCTCCCGCACCTGGCGCCAGCCATCGACGCCTTCCTTAAAGCTGGCCGCCAGCGGCATGTCAGATCCGCTGGCCCAAAGCGTCACCGCGTCGGCCTGATTGAGAATGGCGACGGCCAGCGCCTCGGCCGCTTCGCTGATCGCGGCGGGCGTCTCGTCGATTCCCCGCCGCTTGGCCAGCTTCATGACAAATTTGCGGGTCTCCGTGAGTACGTTAGGATCGACCTCGGTCTCCTCCAAGATCAACTCGGTCTTGTCGAACTTGCGAGCCACGCGCATGGCGTCGATCACGTCGCGATCAGACGGGTTGGAGTATTCCTTTTGTCCGACCACGATTTTGACCGCACCGGCCCGTATGAGCGCAGCCACGCCCACGCGAACGGCGTTGGGATCCCAGCCGTAGCCGATGCCGCACAGGGCCTCCAACACGTCTTGTCCATAAACCTTCTTCAGCCGCCGGGTCTGCTCGGTGGCCAGGTAGATGCGGATGGCGTCGACCAACGGACAATGCAGGTCGATCTTGCCGGCCCTGTCGAACAGCTTAAGTGCCGCCACGTCTTTTGAGGTGTTGGTTTCGCCTGCCAGCACGTCGATGATCGCCTTCTGTTCGTTAGTGATTCGGACTGGCACCTTGTCGAACTTGGGATAAAGGGCGGGCCAGTAGGCGGCCATCTCGGCGCGCAGCGCCGTGCCGGAAGTCTGGCCAGCCTTGATTCCGAGCTGACGCGGAGCTCCGCGAAACACGAGATGGCCGGTGCGGATGCCTTCTTTCAGGCCCTCGATGACCTTGCGTTCCAACTTGGGCAAGTCGTTCGTCTCACGGTCCTGCGCGAGCTTACGGGCATCTTCCGATTTGTGCGGATCGCCCTTCCAGTTGCCAATGACTTCCTTCATCGCCAGGTAGCGGCTCAGGTCCTGATCGAAGGCGTTGATCCGCCCGCTGAGAAAGAACAAGGTGTTCTGCTCGTCGGACCGCAGGCTCTGGCTTTCCAGATCGTCGAGCGTGACGCGGCCGAACGACAGCGGCGTAAAGAGCTTGAGCGTCACGTCGCCCTTGCTGGCAGAAACGGCCACGCCGTCGATGACCGGCTTAAAGAAGAACTCGTGCTCGCGGTAGGTGACGACGTCGGAATCGAGCCACTTCCGCCAGGGGTTCTTGCCTGGCTCCTGCACGAAGTTGTCGCGCAAGCCGCGCTCGCGATCTTGCTGCATGTACTGCTGCTCGATCGTAGTGACTTCTTCCTCGAACGTGCGTCGCTCGCCCGTAAGAAACTCGTATTCCTCGCCGATCTTGGCTACCAGCCCAGCCGACATCAAGCGGGCCAGTTCCGGCTCAACGCGGGCAAGGACGGTCGTCAGGTCGTCGTCGACCGTCTCCACCAGCAGACGGGCGACGTTGTCTTTGGTGCGCGGAATAAAGGGAACTTCGCGGACCAGGTAGAGCACCTCTGCCACGCGGGGCGTGAGCGGCGTGGCGTCGGGCACCGTGTCGCGGATGCGCGACAGCTCGGTGCGCACGTCTGGGCTGATTTCGCCCTCGCCCGAAAGATTGTGGTAAAGCTCGTCGAAGCTGACCAGCGCACCAAGAGGCTCGTTGAGGTACTTCCGCCGGCCGGCGCGAAGAATGTCCTGCGTGATGGCCAGCAGGGTGCGCGTGGAACCCGACATCTGTTCGCCGCGGCCTCCCTTCGACCGCAGCGTTTTAACGATTTCAGGAATCAGATGCACTTGGTAGGGGAAGAAGGGATAATAGGTGGCGAATTTCTCTTTGGTGCAGGCGGGCAAAGTGCGGCTGGTGACGTTAGCCAATTCGCCCAGGCCGCGCAACAGGCCGCTGCCGCGCGATTCGTAAAGGTTCTCGATCTGCTGCCTGCCCGCCAGTTTCTTCTTGAACAGGCGGTCTTCCAGCACCAGCTCAATGTTTTCGGTGGTCAGCGCCGGCTTGAATCGGAAGCGGCCCTCGATCTTCTTCATGTCGCCTTCGAGGGCGCGGGCTTCCTTGAAGATGGAGCCCATGTCTCCGTGGGTGGTGACGATAATCCAGAGCTTGCCCTGCCCCTTGATGGCGGCCTCCTCGACCAACGCTTGTAGCTGCGCCAGTCGGCCCTGATCGTCTTCGATCCACTGCCCCGATTCGTCGAGCACCAGCAACATACGTTGCTGCTTTTTTGTCTTGGCCTCCCGCCGCTTAAGGTCGGCGAGGACCGTGTCGACCAAGAACGCGACGTTGTGCAACTCACCGCGCTCGGCTTCCTTGAGCGACTGGTCCACGTCTTGCTGGCTGTCAAAAACATCGGGCGCGACCTCGCAGGCGGCACTATAGAGATGCGTTCGATAGAAGGAGGGGTTCTTCTGGATGTCGGCCCAGGGCTTGTTGACACGCCGTTCAACGGCGTCGTGCAGTGCGGCAAGCTTGCCCCGTTTGTCTAGCTCCGCCTCGATCACTCGAGCGTAGATCAAGTTGCCGCTGTAGCCCAACGACAGGTAATACTGCGAGAGCAGCAGCGCCGCGAGCGGGCGGCTGCGGCTGTCGGCAAGGGTATTCAGGTTGAAGGCGAGCACGTCCGTGAGGCAATTGCCGACGCGGGAGAGGCTCCGTAAAAGAGAGTTGCGTTGCGGAGCGTCGTGCGGGATGCGCGACTCGAAACGCTTGCTGGCCGCCACGCCTTCCAGTACTGGGTTGCCGGCCAGGAGTGAGAAAATCTTGGCGAAGTGCGATTTGCCCGATCCGAAGTACCCTGAAATCCAGATGCCGATTTCGGTGGTCTTATTCAGAAAGGAGTCGGTATAGTGTTCGAGCATATCATCCAGAAAGCCCTCGATCATCGGCGTGACCACGTAGCTGCCGATTTCGGCGGCGAGCTTATGTTCGTCGCCCCGCTCACCGACCTTGATGACCGGTTCGATCTTTTCCTCGACGCGGGTTTCAAACAAATCTGCGACTTTCATAGGCGCATTGCTTCTGCGGGGGCAGCGGGCAGGGGATTGACGCGGGGATTGTTCCGCCACGACGGGGCTTGCCCCCGTCGAGCGCTGACTGACTGGCTAGAGGGTTGGACGGTGACAGCGCACCGTTTCCGCGTCGCGTCTGCGGCCGAAGGCCGCGGACGCGACGCGGAAACGGAAGGGGGTTTGGGATCGCGCCGATCTAGCCGGTCAGTCACCGCTCCACCGGGGCAAGCCCGGCGGGGGCGAGCGTTCACTCGGTCCAAAACAATCGAGGCCGTCATAATAGGTCTCCGCGATACATGAACTCGTCTCGCTTTCCCACGAACGAATAGGTTCTCGCTTCCAGAATATGACCGGGAACGAGCGCGACTACGGGACCATTCAGGACCGATTGGGCACTATCCCATAGTCGCTGCATCACGTCGCGCGGCCCGGCAGCCGGATAAAGGGCCGCGAGCCGCTCAATGCTCACGACCGGCTTGCCTTTTCCGCGTTCGGCAAGCCGGGCTTCGACGGCTGCGGCGACGGCGGAAATCCAGAGCCCGCCGAGTTCGGACGTCGGATCCGAACCAGGCATCGGGTCGGCTATGGAACTGACGATATTCGCCGCCCCAATCTCTGTGATAATGTGCTGGGTTACGTCAAGCACATCAACGGCGCGAACGTCGATCTCTGGCTGGAGGGTAGCACAATGCGTTCGCCACTCCTTGAGGAAAGCACTTTCAACTTCGGCAGGATACACAACCGCCAGGAATGGAGCACCGGTCTTGCGGCCAATGAAGTCATAACGTGTGCGGATGCGCTCCATCGCCTCGCCGATTTTCCGCCGCCAGTCGTGCGCACTCATGGCTGCCGCTCCCACTCTGGAGGCGTTTCCAGGACGACCGTGGTTCCAACTTTCTCGAAGCGGATCGTGCCCTGCTGAGCCAGCTTGGCAAGCGTTGCTGCGACGTCGGTTTCCGAAAGGAGAAATAAGCGCCAGGCGACGTCCTGAACGACTTGTCGCCCGCCGCGTCCTTCTACGGTAAGCACGCGCAGGAGTGCTTCCGCCGTCGAAAGCGGCAACGAGGGTTGAACGAGCACCTTTTTTTGCTGCCCCTCCAAGAGGCCAAAATCGCGGAGCGCCGTAAGAACGCTGCCCGCCAGCTTGATCCGCGTGCTCTCCGACCAACGCTCGATCTGAGGTTGCGAATCGGCCGCTTGCTTCAAAAGATCGAGAACGTCGTTGCGAGAGATAATCGCGCGGTGCTCGCCAGCCTTGGCCCATAGCACGGTGGTCACGAAATCGAACGTGAGGCGGTCTCGCAGGGCATAGAGCAGATAGAGCATTGAAATAAAGTCGCGGCTGTGCGGCCCGGCCGCGCACTTTTCGGTCAGCATTGACGTTAGCCAAGGCGAGTTGGAAATCAGATAACGTTGCTGAATCGAGCGCCAGATTCGCTCGCGATTCTCCCTAGAACGCTGGGATAACACGTCACCGCGAAAAATTTGGTCGCGGACTGACTCGATGGATTGTCGGCTCGACAATGCCGAGAAAACGCGGCTGGCCTCGTCGATGAGTGCACCCTTCGAGCTGTTTCGAGCACTGTAGGGGCCTCTATCGCGCACGTTTAGCGCTTGGGGGAAAGCTCCGGCATCGATGCTGCGGTTGACCGCCACAACGATTTTGTGTTCGCCTTCCGTGATCCTGTTCACTTTTACGAATGATCGATTCACGTCGACGCTGCCCATGTCTTCTCGCCGCGGTGGAATCCGTCATGTATCCCGCCCACCACGGCAAAAACGGGAAGAGACGCCCTGGGTCGCCGGAACTGCGAGGACGAAAAAGCCTGGCCCGGCGAAATACTCGCGAACCTTGTAACCGATGCAGCGATCGGCAAATCGCGGATGATGGCAACCTAACAATTGTCTGGGCCAAAAACAACCGTTGGCATCCCAAGCTCTTGAAATGCCGGCGGCAAGGAAGTCGTCAGCCTGACGCACGTCAGGCTGGAAAGGCTGACCTACGCATCAGTATCGGCTGCGCGACGTTTAAACAGCCAATCAGCGACGGGCACCGGGACAGGGCACGCGGAGGCGTTGCCCGAAGCAGACGGGAATTGAACACGGCAAATTGCCAATTGCAGATTGCAAAATGCAAAATGCAAAATGCAAAATGAAGATTGCAAAACGCAAATTGCAAATTGAATGATGGAGCGGTTGAAATCGGGGCAGGCGTCCGGTGACTAGGGAAACAAAAAAAGGCCCGGAGGGAGATAACTCCCTGCCGGGCCGCGTCCAATGCCTCCCCAGATATCGTTACTTCCGGTTGGCGGCCGTCTGCTGTAAGAGAGACTTCAGCTCTCGGTCGAGCTCGCCGGCGTTGATGCCGCGATTGACGACTTTACCGTCCTGATCGATCAGAAGCATCGTAGGCAGCGTCAGCACGCCCAGCTCGTTAGCCAACCGGCTGTCGAGTCCGCCCGTCTCGTAAATGTGCGTCCAAGGCAACGAGTGGCTTTTCAGATAGGCGGCCACTTCGTCCTTGTTGTTGTCGAGGCTGATGCTGATGACCGCAAAGCCGTCTTTGCCATACTTGGCCAGGGCGTCCTTGATCTGTTGCATGTCCTCTTTGCAAGGCCCGCACCAAGTCGCCCAGTATTGGATCAGCACCACTTTTTTGCGGAAACTGGCCAGGTCGACCGTCTTGCCGGTCAGGCTCGTTCCCTTTAGCGAAAGCCGCCTGCCCACCGAATCGAGCCGGGCAACGGCGCCCGCTGCCTTGCCGGCCGGGCCCGACTTGGGAAAGTTCTCGACGATCTGGCCGTACCAGTTTTTCGCCTCTTCTTCCTCGCCCGCGAATTCTTCGGCAGTGCCTAGTTGCAGCATGGCCTCAGCGGCGTCGCTGCTGCTCGGATAGTTGGCCACGTATTGCTTCAGATTGTGCAACCATTTCTTCTGCACCTTGGTAAAATCGGCCCCCTCTTGCTGCAAGTCGTAATTGTACTGCGCGGTCAAATAGCGGAACTGCACGTAGGCGGCCAGGTCCTCGCTGCCCTGCTCGCCGGCCAGCCTGGTCTGTAACGACTTCAAGCGTTCGATGCCGTCCGACATCGTTGCCGACTGCACGGCCGCACTAATGGTTTCGGCCAGGTTGCGCAACCATTGAGCACGATCTTCAGGCGCCGAGGCGGCTTCGGCGATCTTTTCCAGCAGGTCGCAACGAGCGGCGACGTTGGCCGCCTGATCGTCAGGCCGGCTGGCGCGGCTGGCTTCCTCGTCGAGCTTTTCCAGCTTCTGCAACAGTTCCTGCATTTTTTGGTCAATGCCGCCGCCGGGCATCGTCCCACTCCGCATCCGCTCGGATTGGAAGAATTGCGATGCGGCGACTTCGCTCTTACCGTCGAAGAGCGAAGGGCTGTCGATCAAACGCCAGGTATCGCCCACTTGCACCAGCGTGCCAACCAGCACCTGACCCGGCCTGCCGTCGGTCTCGACCATCGAAATCACGTTTTCGTAGACGATCACGTCCTTGGTCGAATCGTCGGTGCCGGCGGGCACGAGCGAGGGGCGCAAGCCGCCGAATTGAACCCACGACGACTTGGCCGAGAGCGACTTCTCCTTGCGCGCGTGCGACTTGAAGGCGGCCGCGGCCTGTTCGACTTTTTTAGCCAGTTCCTTTTCGCGCTGCGGGCCAAGGCCAAGTTTCTTCAGCTCGCCGTGGGAGAGAAGCAGGCATTCAAAGCGCCCGGCGTCGTGGTTTGCCAGGGCCGCCACGGCCTCGGCACTGACCTCTTCCGCCGAGATTCGCTGCCAGGTGTCGATCTTGCCGTCTTCATTTTCGTCCGTGCCCCAGCGGGTGCCGGCGGCGTTCAGCCAGCGGTATTGGTCGGCTTTGCCGTTGAAGTTGGCGTCGATGTCGCGATAAACCTCGCTGCCCTCGTTGTAATAGCACCACAGGTCGACCACGTTGTCGTTGTTCGAGTCGATGAATTGCCGCAAAACCTGCCCGGCCGGACCGCGCACGACCCAGCCGGTTTTGCCGTCGATCGACTCGGCCTTGATCGTACACTTGGCGATTTCCGACTCTTTGGGCCGCTCGAAATCGACATCGGCCTGCACGGGCGTTAGTTTCAGCGCTTGTTCGGCAGACGGGCTGGCGGCAGCGAGGCTCGGGCCGGCCAGAGCCGCCAGTCCAATGGCCAGACTGCCGCCGCATTTGAGGCCGTAAACGGAGAGCTTCATCGTGGCGTTTCCTTTCGTATCGGGGGGTCGGGCGTGCGCCCGTTTTGCAGTTTGCCGCCTGGCACGAGCGATAACGGAGTTTTTCGGTCGGGCGGGCAGGGCAACATGAGTCGAGCTACGCGGTTTTTCCTGATGCCCTGAACCGGGCGACGTTGTCGGCTGTCTGTGTTCGGGGGCGGGCATAACCGATATTGCCCCCTTTGACACAGGGGTTCGGGTTCATAGAATGCGTTGTTTACGTATTTCGTGATAAGATAGTTTGCGGGGGCGCATAGCTCAGTTGGTTAGAGCGCAGCCCTGATAAGGCTGAGGTCCCAAGTTCGAATCTTGGTGCGCCCACTTTACCCCGCTCGACCACCGGGGACGTAGCTCAATTGGGAGAGCACCGGCTTTGCAAGCCGGGGGTTGGCGGTTCGATCCCGCTCGTCTCCACTCCAAGACAGCCGTTGGCTAAAAGCGATGCTCGCCGGCTCATTGAGTTTCCACTCGGGCGGCGAGCCGGTGAGCACGTCATTGCCAGCCGTCGAACACGACGCCCGCGAGGTCGCGTTTGTCATTTGCTGTCGCCCGTGGTAAACTTGGCGGTATGAACATGGAAACGATTCAAGAATGGTTGCGTCGACGGCCGTTTGAACCGTTCGTCGTGCGGCTTTCCAACGGAGAGGAGCATCAGGTACGTCACCCTGAAAACGTCATGGTTCTCAAAAGCCGCATTGTCATCGGCTACCCCGAAGCCGACCGCGCCGTGCATTGCTCGTTGATCCATATCAACTCGATTGAAGCCTTCCAGCCGGCCTAGCATCGCGTTCCCCTACCGTGCGCTGCAGCGAATTCAAATTGCCGCAAGACCTCCTTCGGTGGGAGTTTGATAAGGGCGTCAGCCGCGGCGTGGCAGAAACGGGAGTCAACGCAGCTACCGCCGCCTTGTCATCCGTTCGCCATTGATCTCCACGTCGGCGGACCCGGCCGCGAACCGCTGGCGGCCCTGCACGAAGACTCGCACGTGACAGGCCCCGGTGGCATGCTCTGGCACGAGCAATTGCGTATGAAATTTGCCACCAGAAAAGGGCATACGCACGATGGCGAGACGAGGATTATTGGCCGCCGTGTAGGTACGCTGGTACTCATCGTCGGCTTCACTCGAGGCGAAGTAATCGTCTCGCGCTTCCGGCTTAAACGTCAGTCGATCGCGACGCACGACGAGCTCCACCGTTGCCCGACCGTCGACGTCGCACTCGCCAGAAACCACGAGGCGGTCGCCTGGCCTGGCGATATCGGCGACATGCACCTTAACGGGCAGCGGATGGCCGAGGGCGAGCAGGGGATCGCCCAAAAGATTGAAAAGCTGGACGTGCTCCAATCGTTCGGCCGCCAGTTCGTCGGGTGACGGGCTCAAGAGCGAGGCCAGCGCATCGAGTTGCTTGCTGCGTGCGTCGTCGCGCGGGCCTAAGACAAGCGCGCGCTTGGCGTACAAGAGCATCTCGCCCACGGTCGGCCGACGGCTGACGAAACATTCCTTGAGCAGTTCCACGCCCAATACGCTCATGGCATAAGGCATCGTCACGCGCGAACCGCCGATGGCTGCCACTGGCCCGCGTTCGGCACGCAACAGTTCTTCCGCGAGGCAGTCGCTGCGTGCGTCATAAGCGGCGGTATAGCAGGCTAAAAAGAGGGCAATGGGCGGGCCGCGATGGGCCTGGAGACGCTCCACGTCGCTGACATGCAAGATCGAGTGCTCGCCGCCGGGAACCTGCACGCGGTCGAGCTCAGAGGGTTGTCCGTGCCCCATGTAAACCCAGAACAGACAGCCCTCGTTCATTCGCCCGACTACGGTTTCGCCAAATTGTGCGGGTGGCGGACAATAAGGGCTGCGCCAGCTTGCGTGCGTCAAAGACGTGGTATAAGCCGCGGGAATCCCCTCAGCGATAATCGACTTGGCCGCCGTTTCAATGGCCGCATCGACGATGGCCCCGAAGCCGCCCAAGCCGGCCACGAGATTCACGCGCCGACGCCATTCGTCGTCGCCCGCCGGGCCACCGGCCGCCTGCCCGCCCAAGGCTACCTGGCTTTCATAACCAATAATTTTGCCAACGATGTTTGAAAGTTGACTGGTCGTGTCGGCACTGAGACGGCCGATGGCGGCATCCGGCAAGTCGTCGTCGTCGAAATCGGCGTACCAATTGTCGGTGGCAATCTCCGGTTCGGAGCCCCACCGCACGTTGACTTTGGCCGGCACGTAATGCGTCGGCACACTATAGCCCTGTCTTGAACGATCGCCGTGCGGAACCTGGTCGGCATCGCCGACGAGCACGATGAACCGCAGCGTGCCCGAGCGGGCCAAATCGCGGATTTGCTGGCGAATCTTGTCTGGGGGTTGCGTGCCATCGATGCGGGCCAGGCGATGTCCCTGTGCCCGGCGGAAATCGCTCCAGGGTTTCATTGCCTGCTCAAACACAGGCGGGCAGACCAGCACTGTATCAACCGCCTGCGCAGGCGTCGCCAGCAGTGTCAGCAGTAGCCAATAGAGTTGCATGTTGCATGTAGAGCCAGGAGCCCGCATGGAACTCTACTGCTGCACGTATCCCGCGGGCAAGGGCAATCACGGCAATATTCGTCGCGTCGCCGTCCGCGGGCGAAGCTATCGATACCTGTGGGCCCAAGGTTCGTGCCTTGCATTGGCGCGTCGACGTCCTGTAAGGCGATGGAGCAGAACAGGCAAGAAAAGGCAAACCAGCCTGGCTCAAACGCGGTTAGGTACGGGCAGGTATGAGGGGCGCCCCTCGTTTAACCGCAGGCGGTACCCTCTGGGTGCGGCCCGCGCGGGCGACACCTCGCGCGGGCCGTTGGCCCTGCGGATAAACGACGCCTCCGCTTGCGTGTCGCTGAACCCTGAACCCTGAATCCTTACTTACCAGCCGAGTTGCCGCCGGCGCGTTTTGGGCGGATCGACTTCGTTTTTGGGCCGCTCGCGCCGTAGGGGAGTGACCTGGGCTGCTGGCTTGCCTTCTTTGGGCGGCGTGTTCTGTCGTTTCGTGATGGCGGCCGTGCCTGTTTTGCGCTTCTTGCCGTTGGGACGTCGCAGCCAGACGGCGCCCGGGCTGAGCTGCGTCGCCTCCGCGGCCGGGTCGGCTTCCGGGTGGATGAGCGCGAAATGGACTACCACCGTTGCTTCATCGGCTTCGTCATTGGGGGCGGCCATCAGAGCTCCTGCCGACAGAGTCAAGCACAAAGTCAGCCACATCGTTCAACCCAGATTCACAATCGGGACTGTCCGCGAGCAGCTATCGGCCCGCGGCGGCGAAAACTTAAACAAAATGCTATTGGGCGACCGCCGCTGAACCGCTAATTTCACGCCATTTGTCCGCCACCGCCCGACGAGGTTGATCCCATGCCGCCGCTGCGCCCGCTCATCGTTTTCGGCACCCGTCCGGAAGCCATTAAAATGGCACCCGTCGTTCAGGCCTGCCGCGAACGGCCCGAGGTCGAGCCGATCGTCTGCGTCACCGGCCAGCATCGCGAGATGCTCGACCAGGTGACAGACTATTTCGGCATCGAACCCGACGTCGATCTATCGCTGATGCGGCTCAACCAGTCGGTGGCCAAGGTCACCGCCCGCTCGTTGAACGGCCTCGATACGGTGCTGGCCAACTATCGGCCCGATTGCGTCGTCGTACAGGGCGATACCACGACCACTGCCGCCGCGGCCCTGGCCGCTTTCTATCGGCAAATTCCTCTGGTTCACGTTGAGGCGGGCCTGCGGACCGGCAATTTGAAATCGCCCTGGCCCGAAGAAATGAACCGACGCGTGACCACGCTGGCCACCGCCCTGCACTGTGCCCCCACCGAACACGCCCGGCGAAACTTGTTGTGCGAGGGCGTGCCCGACGAGGCCATCGTGGTGACCGGCAATACCGTGATCGACGCCCTGCGGCAGACCGTGCGCCGCGAACGGCGCCGCGACCGCTTTTGGCGTGAGAAGCACGACTACCTGGCCGATCGGCGGATGGTGCTCATCACCGGGCACCGCCGCGAGAACATCGGCCAGCCGATGGCCCGGATTTGCCGCGCGATTTTGATGCTGGCGGCCGAGTTCCCCGACGTGGAGTTCGTCTTCCCGCTCCATCTCAACCCCCAGGTCCAGGAACCGGTATCTCGCCTGCTGCGGCGGCACGCCGACGACAACCTGCACCTGCTCAACCCGGTTGATTATCCCGAGTTTGTTTGGCTGCTCGACCGTGCGTCGCTCGTCATCAGCGATTCGGGCGGAGTCCAGGAAGAAGCCGCCACGCTCGGCAAACGGGTGCTGATTACCCGCGAAACCACCGAGCGGCCGGAAGTGCTCCAGACGGGCCTGGCCGAACTGGTCGGCGCCGACGTGCGGAAGATCGTCGAGCGCGCCAGCGTTTTGCTCTGCGACGAGAACCTGGCTTCGAGCGGCGTGGCGGCCAATCTCTACGGCGACGGGCAAGCCGCCCCGCGCATTGTCGATCAGATGCTGACACGTTTCGTTGCCTCCGGCGCCCCCGCTCGACTGCGAGTGGCCTCGTAGCGTTGGACAAGGCTGCGGAGCGACTGGCCCACCTGCAAGATACAACAGGCGTCAGGCGTCAGGCGCTTGGTTCCTGACGCCTAACACCTGATGCCTGACGCCTGACGCCTGATAGCTGAAGCCTTACTCGTGGTGGGCCGGCGCTCGCCAGCTCGCTTGTCCCACCCTACCAACAGCATAGAATGGACGACGATATGAAGCGCTTTGCCCTGCTCGACCGCGACGGCACGATCAACGTTGAGCGACATTATCTTTCTGATCCCGACCAGATTGAACTGACGCCTAACGCGGCCGAGGGACTGGCCGAACTGCGGCGGATGGGGCTGGGGCTGGTCGTATTGACCAATCAGTCGGGCGTGGCCCGCGGCATGTTCGATGAGGCCCGCCTCGAGCAAATTCACGAGCGGCTGCGCGAGCTGTTGCGCCAGTGTGACGTGGAGCTCGACGCCATCGTCTCCTGCACGCATCATCCCGACGAAGGTTGCGCTTGCCGCAAGCCGCTGCCGGGCCTGGTCGAAGCGGCGGCGCGGGAGCACGGCTTTGAGCCGGCGGCATCCTTTGTGATCGGCGACAAGCCTTGCGACATCGACCTAGGCGCTGCGGTCGGCGCCACCACGCTGCTGGTGCGCACCGGCTACGGCGCCCGGCACGCCACCAACGCCGCCGTACAGCCCAACTACGTCGTCGACGACCTGCTGCACGCCGCCCGCGTCATCGCCGAGTTAGTCTGACAAAGACTGGAACCGGTGTCTTGGGCAAGTGACATCGCCCCGCGTTGGCAAAACTCGGCCGCTGTGTCCGACCTCCTTGGCTGAGCACCCTTCGTCTGTCGCTTGAATCGCCGTAGTAATGTCAACTGGTCTTCGATGGACTCCCAACGGCGAAACTCAGTTCCCCCTTCGAGCGATTTGAAATGGCAGACAAGCAAAGCTCTACCTTAAAGGCGGTCGCCCCGAATTTGCTTGCGGTTCTCGGCACCGTATGCCTCATTGCCGCCTGTTGGCCGTCCTATTCCTCGACGGAGCGCAACCATACGCGCACGATGCGATTTTCCGTCGGGGTGCCATCGTCTCCTTGGATTCTGTTTGTGCGCGAAGCGACGGAAGAGCAATCGGGAGCCGGGAACTTTACGTCGTTCAATCAACGGATGGGCGTGGAGTTCATTTCGTGGTCGATGCTCCTCCTGGTCGTTGCCCAAGTGCTATTTTCAGGGTCTTCATGGTTCCGAAAACGCGGTTCACCTCGCGCCACTCCGCCGAATGCGAAGTAAGGGCCGATCGCAACGATCGCCAGGTCAACCGGGCTGAGCCGGCCGACGGTCGCCAGCACATCCGGCCGCGCTGTTGGGCAAGGATCGCGATGAGTGCGGGCCGGTGGCATCGACCGCGGCCATTTTAGGCTGCCTCGACAAGTCGGCCAAAATACCACACGTTGCTACCCTGAGGGACCGGCATCGCAGCCAATTGACCGCCTAATCCGCGCCGCGTCGGGCGGGTTGGGCGGGGCCGACGAGCTTGCCAATGGGGCGGCCGACGAGTATGCCGCACATGCCGCCGCGCTGGGCCACGTTGACCACTTGCTTCTGCGATGCCCGGCCGACGATGCCCACGCCGTACTTCGTCGGCGCGAAGCCCATCACCGTGTAGAACGGTTCGACGTGGACCTCGCCTTGTTCGTCGACCACCGGAAACTCGTTCACCGGGATGCTCGCCAGCCGCTGCACCACCCACGCTTCGTCACTCGCCAGCGCCTCGTCGATCGCCCGGTCCCATTCGACCTGCGTCAGGCCGTGGCCGATATAGACCCGGTCGCCCCCGTACGAGCGGTTCGGTTTCAGCACCAGCCGCTCGTGCTCGCGGCGCACGTAGTCGAGCAGCTTGCCCGTCTCGCCGTGCGGCAAGGAAGTCTGCCGATCGCTAAGCAACCTGGTCCAGAGGACGTGGCGGCGAAAGACCTGCCGCTCGTCCGCGTTGAAGTAGCGTTGGCTTAAGACGGGATCCGTCAGAATCTCCCAGCAGCTCTTGTGATCGAAATCGCCGCCGATGGACGAGACCATGCGGTTCTCGGCGAATAGCCGTCGCACGGGCGCCAGGTTAGCACCGGTCGCCTCCAGGGCCAGCAGGTCGCGGACTTCGTAATCGCGATAGGCAATGTCGACCGGCGTGCCCTCGTAATAGACTTCGCCCTTTTCCAGCGTCAGCTCCACGGGGTCGGCGTGGGTGATGGTCATGCCGTGCCGCTCGTGAAAATACTCGGCCAGCGGCTCCTGCTCGCAAGGGCCGTCGCCGGAATATTTTGGTTCAATGAAGCAGACATTTCGACCCGCGCGGCCGATCGTTTCCAGGTGGTCGATCACCTCCTGGATGAACAGCTCTCGCAAATCCTGGCCGACTTCCATGTGCAGTTGGCCGTCGTGCCGCGTGACTTCCGGCAACACGACGTCGACCAGCATCTGCTCGCAGGTGGGGCCGAGGTGAATGCCACCCACTCCGCACAGGTTCGGCTCGAAGAACCGCAGTGATTCTTTCCAGGTCGGGCTGGTGAATTCGACCATGGCGTCGAGCCGGCCGAACACCGGGTTGTTGTCGCGCTGGCTCGGCCCCCAACTATCCCACAGCCAGCGCTCTTCGGGCTCGCTCAAAGGCACCAGCTTGCGGATGGCAAAGTCCTGCACATAGAGGTCCGGCAGCCGCTTGAGGGCATTGAGAATGGTCAGCGAGACGAAGTGCAGGTAGGCGAGCTGATCGGGCATGACCCCGATCGGCCGCAACATGACGCGAATGGCCTCGACTTCGCCATGCCGCGTATAGATCAAGCTGCGGCGAAAGGCCTCGCTGGTCATGCGGTCGTCGAGCTCGACGATCGTCTCCGCCGGCAGGCCATAAAACACCTTGCGCAGGCGGCTTTCCAGGTTGAGACCACTCAGGCCAAGTTCTTCGGCGGGCGTAAGCATCGGGAGATAGTCTAGCAGCGGAAGGTGGGACAAGCGAGCGGAGGGCAAAAAGTGGAAAGTGGAAAGTGAAAAGTGGAAAGTGGAAAGTGGAAAGTGGAAAGTGGAAAGTG
>DASSFG010000800.1:0-6281 GCA_035694685.1 Pirellulales bacterium | reverse complement strand
AATTTCGTCGGCGACAAATGAAGATCGACCGCACTCCCGAGGAACAGGCGCGCCTCAAGGCGGTCCGCGAACGGTTTCAAAGAGAAAAGCCGTCGCTGGACGAACTGGTGGCCAGCGGCGAATACTCGCCTCCGATCAAGCAGGCGGAGTATTGGGAGTTGATGAAGACGGCTGCGGCCCTGAAAAAAGCGCGCGAAGAGGCGGGCATCAGCCTGCGGCAAATGGCCGAGCGCATGTCGATGGATGTCGCCGCCCTCAGCCGGCTCGAAAACGGCGTCAACGCCAACCCCACGATCGAAACGCTCTTTCGTTATGCACATAGCCTCGGCAAAAACGTGCTCGTGCAGCTTGTCGATTTGCCTAAGAGAACTCCGCGAAAGAAGAAGCCGGCCGTCTAGTTTCGCTCGGCAGATTGATCGTCAGCGTCATGGGCGTTCATTCTAGTATGCCGCTCCGCCAGCGGGCCAGTCCTAGATGAGCCTCGGCCACCAGCGGGCTGAAACCACGTGGGGGGAAATCCGCAGCGCGCTGCGGATCTCCTCGCCTGACATCGGCCACGGGCGGGCCTTTTGCAAATCGCTCGCACGCGACATTATTTTGCGATGCGATGGCCGGCCGACGAGCGGCGACGAGTCGCGTTTCTGGAGGACCAGCCTGATGGCCATGACTTTTGACGCCACCTTGAAAGACCTTGCGCGCGAATGCCCGCTCGGCGTTCTGGCCGAGTTCGACGAGCCGCCGGACGGGCCGGTGAAACTCTTAAACGTCGATCTTGCGGCCGTGTCGAAGGCCGCCGACCTGGTGCTCGGGCTTGGCGAACCGCTCGACGAGATCGTCCACGTCGAGTTTCAATCCAGCGCGGCCGCGTGGAAACACGCCGACCTGGTGCTCTACAACGCGCTCTTGTTTTCGCAGCAGCACGTACCGGTGCATACGATCCTGGTTTTGCTGCGTCCGCAAGCGGCCCATCCGAATGCGGATGGTAGAGTGCAGTACAGCCCGCGGCCGGGGCGTGGTAAGATGGATTTTGGCTACCAGGTGATCCGCCTCTGGGAGCGGCCTGCGGAGCAACTGCTGACCGGCGAACTGGGGCTGACGCCGTTGGCCATGCTCGGTCAGCTTGCGGAAGGAACAACGGTAGAGGACGGCCTGGCAGTGGTGGTGCAGCGGCTGGTGGAGCGTTTGACGCAAGAGGCCGAGCCGGCACGAGCGACCAAGCTGCTGACGTCGGCACTCTTGCTTACGGGCCTGCGGGTCGACCGTCACGCAGCACTCAACATTTTTCGAGGAGTTCACATGCTGGAAGAATCCGACACGTACCTGATGATCCTGGAGCAAGGTGAAGAGCGCGGCAAGGAACACACTCGGCGCGGCGACATTCTGGTGGTTGGCGAGGAAAGGTTGGGCGCCGCCGACGAGCCGGTGCGTATGGAGCTCGAGAAGGTAAAGGATGTCGAGCGGCTGAAACGCATGCTGCGCAAGGCGGCGACCGCCGCCAGCTGGCAAGAAGTCATCGAAACACCGTAGGGTCTGCGATGCGGTGCGAGAACATGCTGGAAGAATCCGACACCTACCTGATGATTCTGGAGCAGGGCGAAGAGCGCGGCGAGCAACGTGCGCGGCGCGACGACATTCTGCTGGTCGGCGAGATAAAGTTTGGCACTGCTGACCCATCGATCCGTGCCAAGCTTGACAAGGTGATTGACCGCGAGCGGCTGATACGCATGATCCGCAAGGCCGCGACCGCAGCGACCTGGCAAGAGATCCTCGACACGCCGTAGGCCGCCCCGCGCCCCCGCTCCCACGAAGCGATCGGCCCTTCTACCCATCTATTGCGGGTTGAGCGCTCGAGTTTCCTCGGGTTTTATCGGCTATTGCAAATTTGCACGAGCCGACAGAGAGCGATCGGCGATGAATGACGCGCTGCATATTCGGCCGGGCTCGCCGCCATCTTCACGAGGCGGGTTGGGTCGCGTCGGCCACGAACGGGCCTTGTGCCGGTCGAGCCGTGATTGACCGGCTAACAGCCCGCCGCCGTCGAAGGCTCTCGCCCCCGCTGGGTTCATCCCAGTGGAGCGCATGATTTGCGGTGCCGCCCTCAGCCGAACAATTGGACCTGTCCGACCTGGCCGGGTTAGCTGCCCTTGCCATCTAGTGATTTTGGCGGACAATGCAGCTATGGCCAAGGCGAACCGGCAACTCGAAGCGCGAATCGAACGGTCGAAAAGGAACTGGCGGAGTTGAAGTCCGCGCTTGGCGGCCAGCGCGCCAAGCCATGGTACCGCGAGATCGTAGGCGTGTTTGCGGGCGACGAAGCCTTTGGCGAGATAGTCCGCCTAGGCCGGCTGATTCGCCAGGGAAAGCTCAAGGGGTGATTCATTGTGCCGGTGCTGCTCGACCGGTTTAGACGGCCCCATTTAGATAGGCAAATTGATCCCGCGACTGCCGACCACGTCGGCAATCTCTCTCGCATTGCGGACAGTCCGGACGTATAATTGCCGCAGACGTTAGCGGTGTGGCGGTTTAGGGGCCTTGCTTCACAATGCCGAGAATCTACCGCGCCATGAAGCGCGCTGCGGATGGTCTGCCCGTGGTCGGCATCCAGTCGAAGGAGCTCGGCGTCCGCGAGCCGCCTAATGCCCATGCCGACGTCGATGTCGATCACCAAAATCAAGTCGTTTTGAATGGCCGCGGAATGTCCGTTGCTGAAAACTGGCGCCATTTGTTGCCCCATCTCATTCCAAAACGGTTGCAAGCGAGCGGACTCTGTGCCGATGCCAGCGGATCAAACTCTCTGGCGTGCTATACGATGGGAGCGGGAAGGTTTTTGAGCGGCCCCATCAATGCCAGCCTGGCCCTGGCGCTGAAGCCAAACGACTCATACGCTGGCAACGTAGTTCCAGCGAGGGTTGTGCCATTGGCCCAGTTTCAATCCGACGTTTCCGCGACGCGTGATCAATGGTTCATCGATGAGGCGCGAGATGATAGCAATGACTTTTTTTGATAACCCGGATTTCATCAGTTACGTGAGACTTTTGGGCGAGTTGCACCGGCTCATCCAACAGGGCCGCGACGAAGGACCGGAGGGCGACGATCTGAGGGATCGCATGGACGCGCCCGGCGAGCGGCTTTCGCGCGAAGAAGTCGTGGCAGCCAAAGGCATCGCGGCCGACTTTTACTCGCTGGTAGAGACTCGTGATCTTTTGCCGGCTGACGCGCCGCACCCTGATGATCTTGTCCGGGCCGTGGCACGAGAGCGGGAATCGCGGCGGTTTCTCGAAGCACTCGAACTTGCTCGGCGGTGCGAAAGCGTGTTGCCGCCGGCACGTCTCGCCGAGCTTCGTGCCACAATCTGGCAAGCCGCCAATGAGCCACGGATTGCGCAAATGTTTTTCGAGGGCGCCGCGCGACTCTCCCGACAGCCGCTTTCGCTGAAGACGGAGCCCTAAGCTGCGCGCGGCGGTCGTCGCCCCACGGCATCGCCGTCGCGTCAGTCCCAATTGTGCCTTGTGTCCGTCGAGCCGTAATTCACTGGCTAAAAGCGCGCCGTCGGCGAAGGCACCGGCCCCGGCGAGATTCGTGCCAGGGAAGCATGGTTTGGGGCGCCGCCTCAACAAAACAATTGCACCAGTCCCGTTTATCTGCCCGTTTATCTGCCCCGCTGCTGCGCGTCAGGACGTTCGGTTCCAGCAAGACGCTCATTCGCCGCGGTCGCCGTAAATGCTTTCTCGGCTATCGTCGGCCACATAGGGGTTTGAAGCATGGCTGGCAACCCACTCCCGCCAAGCGGCGACCTTCTCTTCCGGAGTTCGAGTCGCGGCTGGATGGCTGCCGTTGCCGGCAGACCACATGACCAGCCACTCCAAATAAGCCTGCAAAGTTTGCCCGCGGTGCCCAGCGGCTTCTCTGAGTCTTTGCTCCGTATCGGCGGGTGGATGGTGAATTGGCTATAATTGTCAAGGCAGCCTGGTCCTTTCGGACTAGGAAACTCATTCATCCGATGGAGTCTCTCATGTGTGAATTGATAGTCAACGTTCCCGACGCCCGCCTTACGGCACTGAACGTGCCGCCGGAACAGGCAGCCGGCGAACTGCGGATGCTGGCGGCGGTCAAGCTGTATGAACTGGGGCGCCTTTCCACAGGGGCGGCAGCGGAGTTCGCAGGCATTCCCAAGCCTGTTTTTCTCCAGCGGCTGGGCAACTACGGCGTTCCCGTCTTCGATATGACCGAGGAAGAGCTCGAACGGGAGACGCGGCTTGCCTGAGTTGATCTGTAACACGTCGGCGATGCAGTCGTTACACCAGTTGGGATTGCTGGATATATTGTCGTCGCTTGGCGGTTGATTTGTCGCAGGGTGCGATGGCGCATATTGCATGGCGAAAAAGAAGAAAGGGCCGAGAGGCGGAGTCAAACATACGCCCGGCCGCGGCCACGATAGTAAGAGCAGTCCGCAGAAAAAGAAAAGGTTCCGTAGCAAAGCGGCGCACGTCCGGGAAAAACAAGAAGCCGAATTACGAAAACAGTGGGACGAGTGGGATGCTTTGCCGCCCGACGTTCAAAAGTTACGGCCGGACAAGAAGCCACGCCAACCGAGGCCCGCAGAATGAAAGCTAAACCACCACTCCAACGCCGCAAATTCGCCAATGACTGGGACGAGATCGAGTATCTTTACCAGAAGCTGCTGTACTGGCTCTACGAGCGCGAGGATCCGGCCAAGGCGGCTACCTATGCCGACCGGCTGGAGCAACTCCTCCTCTCCGTCGATCCGCGCCACGAGTCCATCCTGGGCGAGGAATGCTGGTCGCTGATCTACGAAACGAGAGGCGACATCGCTAAGGCTATCGAGCACCGCGAGAACGAAATCCGCTTGATGCGCCGACTGCACGAACTAACTCGTGATGCAGCCGAGAATTCGCTGGCGCTCGAAGGCCGCGGTTTGGGCCATTTGAGCGACCGCCTCGATCTGTTGGCCATGCTCTATCACGACCGCGGTGAGGTCGATCGCGCCATATCGCTCCTGCGCGAGTCCAAGCAGCTCTGCCAGGCTCACGGGATCGAGTTTGACGGACAGGACATTCTTGACGAATATTTGCAGGAGAGGGGATCTTCGTAGGCATACCCACGACTGGCGAGCCCCACGCCACCGCCGGCGTCAATCTCAGCGAATCGCGATTTGAAGTGTCGCCTCGCATGAACAATTGGACCGGAGCCGTTTATCTGACCGCCGTTTAGCTGCCTTATTGGGCCGATGGATTCTCGACCGCCGCCTGGCGACTCCGGCCGAACAAACTGTCGATCTCCTGCTGGCTATGAACGGCGCCCTGCGCCATCCGCTCGCGAATTTTCCGGCACTCGTCAACGAACCGTGGATTGCGTTCGATCAAAAAGTCGAGAACCTCATCGTCGAGCGGAATGAGTGCCAACGGCGATTGGCCTTGCGGCCGCAACACAATGCCATCGTTACCCACAAGTCGCAAAACTTCGCCGATGGGTATGTGAAGGTCGTCAATTTGGTGTCGTCATTCTGGTCCTTCCAGGTATGAAATCGATTCGGCTTTGCTAAGGATTTGCACGATCATCACCGACTGCCCATTCACATCATAGAACACGCGAAACTCGCCAACCCGCAGGCGATAGTGTGTGGGAGCCAACATGCTGGAAGAATCCGACATGTACCTGATGATCCTGGAGCAAGGCGAAGAACGCGGCGAGCAACGTGCGCGACGGGCCGATGTTCTTTTGGTCGGCGAAAAGCGACTAGGTGCCGCGGATCAATCGGTGCGCGAGCAACTCGCTGACTGATCTGGAGCGGTTAAAACGGATGGTCGGCAACGCCGTGACGGCCTCCAATTGGCAAGAAATCCTCGACACGCCATAATCGGCCGCCGTTCATAGCTGCCCAATCCAGGATTGTCCAATGACCGCCGCGCCTGTGTCGAGCCGCTTTTTGAGCGCTGCGAATTCGTCTTCGAGCGCAGCTACCGCTGATCGAAAGAGATTTGCTTGTGCATGAGTTGCGGACCAATTGCTAAAGCACGCGAGCATCACAGGTGGCGAATGCCGACAGAAGCAGTATAACAAGCAAGCGGCTTTTCTATAGAACACGCTGAAAAGCGTCACTGACGGGCCGCATTCGCGCCGGCCACGAACGGGCCTTGTGCGTCGGGCACTGATTGATGGGCTAAAGGCGCGCCTCCGTCGAACGCTCTCGCCCCCGCTGGGTTCATCCCAGTGGAGCGCATGATTTGGGGCGCCCTCAGCCGAACAATTGCATACCGATC
>DASSFG010000799.1:0-13517 GCA_035694685.1 Pirellulales bacterium | reverse complement strand
GAATATCAACCGGAACGACGTTGTGGCTCATGGCGTGGCACGATTCGGGAGCAACGTCGCGAACTTCGCCAATTGCTTGAGAGCGGTACTCTGCGCAACCACGCGGAATCTGTTCTGGCCGAGGCCTATGCGGAGGCCCGGCGGCAAGCCGCCGACGAAACGGAGCTGAATCTCGACCTGTTCCCCGTCGAGGATGCGCGGAGCTTGGACGAATTCATAGCCGAGTCGAGTGAGTAAGTCCGAACAGCCATGCTGGACTTCTTCAGCCGCCACTTTTCGTCGATGCTCTCGCCCTGGCAGTGGGCGGCGTTGGCGATCGTGCCGCCGGCTATCGTGGCGCTTTACTTTCTCAAGCTCAAGCGGCAGCCGCTGGAAGTGCCGAGCACTTATCTCTGGCACAAGTCGATCGAAGATCTGCACGTCAACAGCATCTGGCAACGGCTCAGGCAAAGTCTGCTGTTGTTCTTGCAGTTGCTGCTGATCGCCCTGGTGATCCTGACTCTGTGGAAACCGAGCTGGCAGAGCTCGCGGCTCATCGGGGGGCGGTACATCTTTCTCATCGACAACTCGGCCAGCATGGGCGCCACCGATATCGAACCGACGAGGCTCCAAGCCGCCAAGCAGCGGGCCTTGTCGCTCATCGACGAAATGAAGTCGGGCGACGCCGCCATGGTCATCAGCTTTGCCGACACAGCACGCGTCGAACAGTCGTATACCGACAACCGCAACGAGCTGCGGCGGCGCGTCGAAGAGATCAAGCTCACCGATCGCCCCACCTCGCTGACCGATGCCCTGCGCGTGGCGTCGGGCCTGGCGAACCCCGGCCGCAGCTCGAACGTCAACGACAGCCAGGATTTTCAGGTCGCCGAGGCCATGCCGGCCAAGCTCTATATTTTCAGCGACGGCAAGTTCCCCGACGTAAAGAACTTTTCGCTGGGCAACCTCGAGCCGATCTACGAACCGATCGGCACGGAAACCGCCAAGAACGTGGCCGTCGCGGCCTTTACCACCGCCAAGCACGAAGTCAACGCCGACCTGTTTCAGGCCTTCGGCCGCATCCAAAATTTTGGTCCTGAGGCGGTCGAGGTCGAAGTCGAGCTGCACGTCGACGATGAGCTGGTCGACGCTCAGCGCGTGAAAGTCGACCCGGGCGATTCGCAAGGACTGGCGTTTCCCTTGGAGGGTGTGCAGTCGGGCGTGCTGAAGCTCAAGGCCGGTGTTGAAGACCACCTGGCCATCGACAACGTCGCCTGGACCACGCTCAATCCGCCGCAGCCGATGAAGGTGCTGCTCGTTACGCCCGACAACCGGGCGCTGGCTTTCGCGCTGGCCACCGGTAAGATTCGCGAGCTGGCCCAGGTCGTACAGTACAGCCCCGACCATTTGAAACAAGCCGACTATCAGAAGCAGGCCGCCTCGGGCGACTTCGACCTGATTATCTACGACCGCTGCCAGCCCGACGCGCTGCCCCAGGCCGACACCATGTTCATCGGCCGGCTGCCGGTGGGCGACGCCTGGAAGGCCGGCGAACCGGTCGGCGTGCCGCAGATCATCGACATCGACCGCGCACATCCTCTGATGCAGATCGTCGAGATGGGCGACGTGGCCTTCGTCGAGGCCCGGCCGCTCTTTCCGCCGGTCGGCAGCACGGTGCTCATCGACACCAACGCCGGGCCGATCTGCGCGATCGGCCCCCGCGAAGGTTATGAGGATCTCGTCCTCGGGTTCGCCCTGTATGACCCCGAGCACATGGACACCAACTGGGTGTTTAAGCCCAGTTTTCCCGTGTTCGTGTTGAACCTGCTGGAGTACCTGGGCGGCACGCGGGCGACGCTGCTCTCGGGCAGCGTCTTGCCGGGCCAGACCGTCGCCTGGCGCTCGGAAACCGCAGGCGATACCATTCAAGTGGTGCTGCCGAGCAAGGACGCGGTCGACGTCGGCCGCGGCAAACTCAACGCCTTCCATTTTTCCGCCACTTCGGAGGTGGGCGTATATGAGGTGCGTGAAAAAGGGAAGACCACCGGGCATTTCGCCGTGAATCTTTTCAATCCCTTGGAGAGCAACCTGCCTCCGCGGCAAGAGCTGAAGGTGGGCGACACCAAGGTGGCCGGAAAGGCCGAGCGCGAGCCCGCTCGGTACGACGCCTGGAAGCTGATACTGCTCACGGCACTGGCGGTTTTGCTGCTGGAGTGGTATATCTATAATCGTCGCGTTTACGTGTAGCTGCGTCGGGCCTACCACCCTGACGCCCTCGTGGCGCGCGTCGCCGATGCTGGCAAAGGGCCTGATGTAACCTTAAAGATGAACCATAAGCCGCTCCTTCGCAAAACAAAAAAGCGTCCTGCTGAAAAACGATCGAAGCGCAAGGTCATCAACAAGATCGTCGAAAACGACTTGATCCGGCGCGTCAGCTTTGAGGAGTATCGCGACAAGGTCCGCGACGTTTACGACGGTCCGCAGGGGGCCATGCTGGCCACGTGCAGCCTGCTTTCGTTGCACCTGACCTTCGGCGAGCGGTTGATCCGCGAGCGAAAGTTCGACATCGGCGGCGCCCGAAGGATACTTGACGTCGGCAGCGGCGCCGGACAAATCGCCAAGCACCTGCTTAAGTACGCCGACCCTGGGGCCAGCCTGACCTGCTTCGATCTCTCCTTACCGATGGTCCGTCGGGCAAGAAACCGTCTCAAGAGCGGTGTACCCCATTATTTAGTGTCCGATGTGACGCGGCTGCCGTTCGCCGACGGCACGTTCGATTGTGTGACTTGTGGTTACGTGATCGAGCACTTGCCTGACGCCCGGCTCGGCCTGGCGGAGTTGGCGCGCGTGATGCAGCGCGGTGGCCGGTTGTTGTTGTTGACAAGCGAAGACACGTTTGGCGGCGCGTGGACGAGCCGCTTCTGGTGCTGCCGCACCTACAATCGCCGCGAGCTGCGTGAGGTTTGTCACGGCCTTGGTCTGGTATGGAAGGAAGAGCTCTGGTTCACGCGGATGCACAAGGCGCTGCGCGCCGGCGGAATTTGCGTGGAGATTGAGAAACAGTAGGGTGGGACAAACGAGTGGAACGAGTGCCGGCCCACCAATGATCGACGAAAATGGTGGGCCGGCGCTCGCAAGCTCGTTGGTCCCACCCTACCATCATAACAATGCCCTTACGACAACCCAAAATCCGCCGCGAGAACCTCCCCGCGGGCGACTGTCTCTGTAACTATTGCTCGGCCAAGTGCTGCAAATACTTTGCGCTGCCGATCGATAAACCGACCACGCACAAGGATTTCGATTACATCCGCTGGTATCTGCTGCACGACGCGGCCACGGTGTTCGTGGAGGGCGAACAGTGGTACCTGCTGGTTCACACGCGGTGCAAGTACCTCGGACACGACAACCGTTGCGGCATCTATGAAACTCGGCCGAACATCTGCCGTGAATACTCCACCGAGAGCTGCGAATACGAAGACGATTACGTCTATGACCGCTACTTCGAAACGCCCGAACAGGTGGAAGAATACGTCGAGGCCGTCCTGCCTCCGCGCAACCGCGGCGAGTTTCGCAGCCGCCGGCCGCCTTTGTTGAACGTGCTGCGCTAGGCCGCTCTGCTGCATTCGAGAAGGTTCTGAGCCCCCGTAAACTTGGCCCTGACAGTGACCAAACCCAATCGCATCGAGCCGCGCACGCTAAAGGGCTTCCGCGACTATTTGCCGGACGCCATGATGGCCCGCGAGCGGCTGATCGACACGGCGCGGCGCGTCTATCGCTCCTACGGCTTCAGCCCCATCGACACGCCCGCGCTGGAATACCTGGAAATCCTCACCGGCAAAGGGGGCGAAGAGACCGATAAGCAGCTCTATCGGTTTGAGGACCACGGGGGTCGTTCGGTCGGCCTGCGATTCGACTTGACGGTGCCGCTGGCGAGATTCGTTGCCGAGCATATTAGTGAACTGGGCACGCCCTTCAAGCGTTATCACATTGCCACGGTCTGGCGAGGTGAGAACACGCAACGTGGCCGCTATCGCGAATTCATGCAGTGCGACTTCGACACGATAGGCACCAAGTCGCCGGCGGCCGACGTCGAGACGGCGCTGGTCATCCATGACCTGATGCGGGCGATTGGTTTCGAGGACTTCACCATACGCGTCAATAACCGCATGGTGCTCAATGGCCTTTTGCAGCGTTTGAACCTGGCTGAGAAATCGGCCGCAATCTTGCGTGCCTTGGACAAGCTCGGCAAGGCCGGCCGCGAAGCGGTCGCCGACGAAATGCAGCGCGTGGCTGGCGCTGGCCCCGAACAGGCCGACGACGTGCTCAAACTCTCGGAGCTGACCGGCTCCAACGATGAAATCCTGCGGCAGCTCAGGCCGCTGGTGGCCGGCAGCGAGGTGGGGCAAGAAGGCGTCGCGCGGCTGACGGAGCTACTGGCGGCCGTCGAGGCCGGCGGTGTACCGCCCGAGCGAATCAAGCTCGACGTGTCGATCGCCCGCGGACTCGATTACTACACGGGCACGATCTTCGAGACCTTTCTCGACCAGCTTCCCGGCATTGGCAGCGTATGTTCGGGCGGACGTTACGACGACCTGGCGAGCCTTTATACCAATCAACAGTTGCCCGGCATCGGCGCGTCGCTGGGCCTCGATCGCTTGCTGGCGGCGATGGAAGAGCTTGGCATGCTCAGCAAAGTGGCCACTCCGGCCGAGGTGTTTGTCGTCTATTTCGTGGCGGAACGGCTGCACGACTATTTGCGGATGGCAGCCCGCTTGCGCAACGCCGGCTTGGGCGTGGAGGTTTATCCGGAGGCCAAGCGTCTCGGCCAGCAGCTCAAGTACGCCGACCGCCGCGGTTTTAAAGTGGCCATCATCGCGGGCGAAGACGAGTTGGCCGTCGGCAACTGTCAGATTAAGAACCTTGCCAGCGGAGTGAACAGGATCGTGTCGCTAACTGGCGATGTTGCGGCCTCCGTGCGCCAAGCTGTGGCCGAATCGGAACATCCCTCATAGGCAGCCTAAAACGTATTGCGTCGACTGCCCCAAAAAAGGGGTTCCCTGCACAGGGGGCTTATGGAAAGACTACAATATGGAACAGGAACAGGGCGAGCATGTGGGCCAGTCAACCCGCCGTTGCGTGGAGGGCTAAAGCATAGATGATGACGACAAACCAAACGATCGGCCGGCCGATGGAAATCTTACTGGTCGAAGACGGGCTGGTGGATGCCAGCGTGACGATCGGGGCTTTGCGGAAGGGACAGATTCAGCACCGGATGACCCTCATTCGCGACGGGGAAGAAGCGATGGAGTTTCTGCGGCAGGACGGCAAGTTTGCCCGAGCGCCGCGGCCGGACCTGATTTTGCTCGATCTCGGTCTGCCTAAAAAAGACGGTCGCGAGGTCCTGCAGGAGATCAAGGGCGACGAAACGCTGAGCGGCATTCCGGTGGTGATCATGACAAGCTCCGACGACGACGAAGACCGCGTCCAGAGTCAGCTATTGGGCGTCGACAGCTTTATCACCAAGCCGGTCGACTTCGAGAAGTTTTTGACGGTCATTCGCCAGCTCAAGCGATACTTGCACGCCGACCTGATTCTGCCCGCGGCGCTGTGAGCTATGCCCCCAGAAGCGAAGATCAGCGAGGTAATCACTTGGCAGTCACGTGCTGGCGACGCCAAGCCCGAGCTGCTCAAGCGAGGCCGCAGTTATTAGCGCGCGCCCCAACTCGATCAGCCTATCGCCTGGCAAAGCCTCCAAAGCAGCAACGACTGAAGGCGACAATGGGCCAAAGCGGGTTTCCAGTTGCTCGCGCACCAGTTCGCGCTGACCTTCCAGCTTTCCTTCCAGCTTTCCTTCCAGCTTTCCTCGCTGCAACCCTCTCTGTTCGACGTGATCGAGTAGGCCCAATTCCATCGTTTGCACTCCTGGATCCGGATGATTGCGCACCATGTCCTCAAATTGCTGCCGCTGTTCCTCATCTACTGGGAGATAGGCGCTCACGCACTCGCACAGCAGCGTCCTTCGGTAAATGCTCCTTATCAAGCCATTCGACGCGAGCGAAGTCAAATAGCGCGGCCCAATCCGGAAAGAACAGCCGAAAAAAGTCGGCAAAGAATTCCTTTAAGAGTTTCTTAAAACGCGGGTCGTGCATTACGGGTGGTCAACGGCGTGACAATGTTGATTTTATCGGCCGATTCATGAATGTTATGGTCGCCAGCAACAAAGAGCGCTTCCGACCAGGACAAGCGGCTGATGCGTTAGCCTGAGCTGCTTTGAAAGAACCGTGTCACGCGTCCCAAGCCGTCGAACAAAAAGCGGATCGAGGTGATGTGGCCGGCATCGTACCAGACGATTTCCGGTTCGCCCAAGGCCCGCCAAAGCGATTCGGTGCAGGCCGGCGGAATGACCTCGTCTTGCCTGGCATTGAGCATCAGCATTCTTTTGCCGCGGGCCCGCTCGGCGTAGGTCACGGGGTCGATGCTCTTCCAAAGCTCGAAGAATTCTTCTTTGCTGCCGCCTTGATTCAGCCAATTGTCTCGCAGCCTGGCCAGTTTGGCGTCTTCCCAGGCGACTTTCGCCACGTCGCCACCGGCCAGCATAAAACACCCCATCGTTAAGCGCGGTTCGATGGCAACGGCCAAGGCGCCGGTGATTCCGCCCAGGCTGATGCCAAACACTCCTAGCCGCTGGTCATCGACCTCCGGCTGTCCAGCGAGCCATGCAACGCCGCGCCGAACGTCGAGGATGGCTTGACGCATTCCGGCCACCGTTTGACGCGGGTCTTCTGACACCATTCGCACCTTGGCCCCCTCCGGTCGCCGAGGACCATAATAGGGAAGCTTGACAAACAAGGCTGCCACGCCATTTTGGGCAAGCTGTCGCGCAAACAGTCGCGATAGGTCAAAGTCGCCGCCCAATATGTGCAACACGATGACCGCGGCGTGCTTGCCCTCCGCGGCCGGCCGAAAGTACTCGCAGTACACCGTATTGTTGACGACGTGGGCCGTCTCGACCGGCGATGGGAACGTGACGTTCCAGACATCGTAGCCCCGGGCCATCGTTTTCACGGGCTGCTGGAGAAAATCGAAACTCGCGGCCTCCAGACGGTACAGCTCCGGCACCTCGCTTTCGGCCGCGGACGGCTCAAAACGAATTTCGCCTCGACGTTCCACCGTTTGAGCGCAAGCGGCGGATACAAACACGAGAAAAGCAATACCCGCGACGACAGAGAGAGAAAAACTGGCTCGGCGAAACATGAGTGGCACCCTTGAAATGATCCAATGCGCCCACTATAGCAGTTCCACCCGGCTCTCCAAAGCTGCCGGAGTGTGCCGGCCAATGGACTACAAGGTCCGAACGTCTATTGGGCATTCACCCGGCAGTAAGTATGATCTGGCGGCTTGGCCCAGCTTGCCGGATCGATTCATGCCCGAACGTATTCTCCTCGTCCAATTGAACGGCCTGGGCGACATTTTGCACGCCTTTCCGGCCGCCGCTGCGCTACGCACCGCCAGGCCCGAAGCGCACCTGGCCTGGGCGGTTGACGCGAATTATGCGGACTTATTGAGCGCGCAAAGCTGGCTGGACCAGGTCGTCGTCTGGGACCGCCGCTCGCTCGGCGGCCTCGTCAGAATGCTTGGCCATTTGCGCCGTGACAGTTGGGAGATTGCCATCGACTTTCAGGGGCGGCTGCGGAGCGGTTTGGTCGCGCGGCTCTCGCGAGCGCACCGCAGAGTGGGCTATCTGCCTTCGCTCGAAATGGCGCAGGTGTTTTACAACGAGTGTCGGCCGCTGGAGTCGCTGAACGTTCACGCGGTCGAGCGAAACCTGGCGCTGGTCGCACATTTGGGCCCCGGCGGTGTTTCACCTCTCGCACGCCCGTATCTTTCGCAGCAGCCGCCGAGGGAAGAACACCGGCCGCCTTGGTGGCCGGTGCTGAACGCCAGAGAAAAGGACGTGGCGGCGGTGGATGCCTGGCGCCGTCAACGCGGCTACGATCCGGACCGCGAGCGACTCGTGGTGCTCAATCCGAACAGTCGCCGGTCATCGCATCGTTGGCCGGCGGCCAGGTTCACACAGTTGGCCCGGCGGCTCTTGAACCTTCGGCATGTGCGCGTGGCCTTGGCCGCTTCCGCCGGCGCCTCGGCGCTCTGCGACGAAATCTGCGAGCCCCTGGGCGACGCCATTTGGCGGGCCGATGGCCGCTTCCACCCGCTGGCGCTGTCGGTGTTGCTGTCTAAGGCTGCCGTCGTGGTGAGCGGCGACGACAGCCTATTGCACCTGGCGGTCGCCAGTGGCGCTGGGGTAGTGGGGCTGTACGGCGCGTCAGACCTCGTGCGTCGCGGACCCTATGCCGCCAGCGCTTCGGTGCTCTTCGCAGGAGTCGCTTGCTCGCCCTGCTATTCCGGAACCTGTCTTTTGGCCGCCGATCCGCCTCTCTGCATGCAAGAGATCAGCGTCGACCGTGTTTTCACGGCCGTCGTAGCGCGGCTCGACCAACAGGCCGGCGCAGTCCGTAGGTCGGCCTAGGGGACTCTTGGGATGCCTGCTTCGCGCAGAAATCTGGGCCGCACGGTGGCCGCCGGCCTCGTCCTGGCCTGCCTGACCTGGTATGCAGGCGACCAGCGCCAGCCGATTCCGGCCGCCAGGGGCACCGCTCTCTCGGGTGAAGGCACAAGCGCGACGGCGAAGGCACGCACAATACGCGTAGCCACCTTCAACATTCACGGTGGCATCGGCCGCGACCTGCGTCGCGACCTGGACCGCACCGCCAGGCCACTGAACGATTTTGATTTCGTACTGCTCAATGAGGTTCACGGTCCCTATTTCTGGCAAAGCCAGGGCCAGACCGAGGAGCTCGCCCGACGCACGGGCAAACGCTGGCTGTTTGCACCGACGGAGGAGCGTTGGTGGCACCACCGGTTTGGCAACGCCATTTTGTCGTCGGCCGACGTGGCCTGGTGGCAACGCATTCCGTTGCCCGGCCAAACCCGCGGTCATCGCAATCTGGTGCTGACCGCGGTCAAGCAGGGAGACTGCGCGATCCACGTCATCGCAACGCACCTCGACCGCAACGATTCCGCCGCGCGCGCCGATCAGCTCGCGTCGGTGATTGAGTTGTTTCTCTCGCTGGCCGAGCCGGTGATCATGATGGGCGACCTGAACACCACCGCGGACGAACGACCGCTTGCAACTCTGCTCGCACGAGCGGACGTTCACGACACGCTGCGCGACGCGATGGGGTCCGCGACTCCCCGCAGCATCGACTGGATCTTGACCCGTGGGCTGAAGACCGTTGCCGCCGGAGTCGTCGATAACGGGGCCTCGGATCATCCGCTTCTGTGGGCCGAGTTGGAGATCAATGACGAACTCCAAGTGACGAATGACGAAAGAATAACGACGGCCGAGGTCCGAACCAGGGAACCTAAGTAGTGGTGGCTGGGGCAGAGCTTGGCCATGCTGGATCCTAAAGACCGATTTGACATTGCGGCCAAGCGATGCCCCGGAGCATCCCCCACCGGGGCATCGCCGCGGCATAACGCTCAATGCATGCCCAACGGTCGAGCAGCCGCGTCTCTGCCCCAGCCACCGCCTATTCCCCGAGCTTAGATTCTTCCGCGTGCCCGTTAGCCGTCATTTGGGTTTCGTCGTTCCAATCACGTTCGTCATTCGCCAATGACCGGCGTGACGCAACCGCTTGATATGATAAGATGAGAGCTTAAACCCTGGGTCCGCTCATGCGCAGAATTTCCGGCCAATCGCTTTACGTCGCCGCCGTGTTGCTGGCGAGTGCCGCCGCACTGGGATATGCGGTGTGGCCCGAGGCGCACGCCGGGCCGCGGCGGTTGGCGCTTCGGGACATTCCCTTCGATGGCGTGCAAGCGTATCAATACCTCAAGGAGATGTGTCGCTTTGGGCCCCGTCCCAGTGGCTCGAAGGCCATGCTCAGGCAGCGAGACTGGCTCGTCGAGCACTTCAAGGCGCAGGGAGGCGACGTCGCCCTTCAAGCGTTCAGGGCCCGTGATCCGCGTACTGGTGCGGCCGTGCAAATGGCCAACGTCATTGCTCGCTGGCATGCTGACCGCGCTCGGCGTGTGTTGCTGTGTGCCCACTACGACACGCGTCCTTACCCCGACCGTGACCCCCAAGATTCTCGAGGGCGGTTCGTGGGGGCCAATGACGGCGCCAGCGGAGTGGCCGTGCTCATGGAGTTGGCAAAGAGATTGGGTTCCCTGAAAGGCAACTTGGGAGTCGACGTGGTCCTGTTCGACGGAGAGGAGTATGTCTTTGGCGACACCGGTGAGTACTTTCTCGGCTCGACTCACTTTGCAAGAGAATACGTTGCCGAAGCGCCCCAGCAGCCCTATCTTGCCGGCGTGTTGCTCGATATGGTGGGCGACGCCGAGCTGCAGATTTACGAGGAGCGCAATAGCTTGTCGTGGCCCGATGCGCGGCCCGTGATCGAGGGCCTATGGAGCACGGCGCGTCGTTTGGGAGTGCGCGAGTTTATCGCCAGGGCCGGCCAGGAAGTGCGCGATGATCACCTGCCGCTGCACGATATCGCCGGGCTGCCGGTGTGCGACGTCATCGACTTCGACTATCCCTATTGGCATACCCAGCAAGACTCGCCCGAGCATTGTTCCGCTCTCAGCCTGGCCAAGGTTGGTTGGGTGCTTGAAGAATGGCTGAGCGAATTGGCAGGCGACCATGGCCACTAGCACGCCGCTCGATGTTGCGTCCGCCGCCGGGCCGGCGCGCTGGCTGGTCAAACTCGCGGCTTTCACGCTGCCGTTGGCCATCGTGGCACTGGGGGTGCTGCTTATCGTTCTGCACCGCCGCGCGTGGCGGGCCGCGGTTGCGGCTGGCGATACCGGCGAGCTTGCGTTTCAGCGCCGTCGTTACCGGCGCCGCTTGCAAACCAGCGGTCTGTTAGTCGTGCTGGGTGTGGCGATGGAGGGTGGGCAGTGGATCCCCGCCCAGAACCATCCCTCACTGTTTGTCTTTTTCTGGTTTGCCGTGGCGATGCTGGCCCTCTGGCTATTGGGATTGGCGTTGTGCGACGTCGTCGCCACTCGCTTGCACCTGCAGCAACAACTGCGCGAACAGCTCATCGAGCGAGCCAGGCTGCAGGCCGAACTGACCCGCGTCAAAGCCGAAGAGCAGCAGGCGTCGCCACGCAATGGCAAATAATTTTACGGGACCGAGAATGCCCCGTTCCCGACCAACGTCGTTGCCGGCGGGCCGGCGCTCCCCTGCTCGCCACAGGCGAGCGGCACACGTAAGTGTGCCGGTAGTTCGTGAAATCAAAAGCCGCTTGGCACTGAACGCCACATAACGTCGTAGACACTACCGGGAGGCTAACGCCTCCCGCTCGCCACAGGCGAGCGGCACACCTAAGTATAGTCATTAAAAAACCCCGCGTGCGGCACGAAGGCCGGCACACGGGGCCACACGGAGTTTACCGATAAACGCTGGCCGCGAAGCGGATTGTTCTAGTGAAACAGCTCCGGCTCCTCGGCCCGCTTGGCGTTTTGCTGCTCGGGGAATAGATCGAGCAGATTGTCTTCAGCGTTGACGCCTACTTCCACGTTGCCGCTGAAGTTGATCGACTTCTGCACCATCTCGGTGCTGTTGCCGCGGTCGTACTCGATGACGAACGGATAGGCGTTCGTGATCTTACGCGCGTGACCGGCACGAACCACCATCGGCTCGTCATTGAGCACAAAGTGGAAATCACGCGGGTTGCGGCTGTTGTCGATCGTCACGTCATAACGCTGTTTATAGAGCTGCCAGCCGCGCTCGGTGGGCGTCCAGACATACGTGCCGTCCCGGAGAGTGTATCGTGACACACCGGCATTGGCGCCGCGATCGTATTCGATGACCCATTGCTGACCCGTCCTCAGCCGTTGCGAGGTGCCGGGCCGCATGATGTATTCCTCGCCGTTGAGCACGTAGCGGATCGTCTCCCCGTGTTTCCGCGGGTTGAAGATCAGAGTGCCGCTGCGCTGGGGAGCGCCTTCGGCGTCGGGCAGGGGTTCATCGTTGATCAGGGGCAGGCCGAGCGCCTCGGCGGCATTGCCGCGGGTCACAGCCACTCCCCCCTGGCCGCGATCACCTACCATGACCGTCGAGTTGTTGAGGACGACGGCGGTGCCAACGGGGAGGGTTGGGTTCTTAATGAGCGTAACGCGACCCTTGGGCAGTGCCTTGGCGGCGCCGGTATCGGCTTCCGCGTCGTCCAGGAATTCTTGAATCTTGATCCACGTGGCAAGCTCCCTGAGGGCCCCGGTGAGATCGCTTGCCTCATCGTCGGAGACAGCCAGTTTATCGAGAGCGTCTTCCACCTCGCCGAGCAGCGCGCTGGTGGCTGAGCCTTCTTCGGCGCTTTGTTCCAGGCGTTTGAAGGCCCGTTGCAGCTCAGCCTCGCGAGCAATCCGCTCGGCGCCGGTGGTGTTGTTCGGCTCGGCCTCAAGCCAGGCCTCGTAAATCTGTTCGGGGTCTCCCGCTCGCAGTGCCTTGGTCAAGGCAGTGCGGGCCTCGGGCGTCCAGCCAGAAGTGCCCGAGAGCGCGTCGAGCTTGTCGGGAAACAATTGCCGCATGCGTGGCTGCAGGTCGTCGACGAGGTCGCGAATCTGACGATTGACGCCGTCCTTGGCGGCTTCCAGCCTGGCGGACGTAAGCGGAATCGGCGTGATGACCTCATTCACGATGGCGTCGGTGTTGCGCACCGGCATTTCATTTCGACGCAGGGCGCCGGGACGATCGAGAGGCCGCCGAGCCACGGTAGGTTGACGGCCTTGTGCATAGCCCCGCTGGCCGTAGTATTGGGCGAGTGCGTCGGCGCTGGCGGTCAGCGAGCACGCGGCGCCCAACGCAATAGCGATGAAGCGACGTAGAAACATGGTCTTGTTCCTCCCTTGCTGAGTCGTTCGAGGAGCGTGGATACGAGTGGGAAAATCCGCCGTCGGCGGGACGTTGCGGCGCGTGCGGCGAAAACAAACCAACCTGACGCACCGCAGAAACGCAACGAGCGTGCCAGACCGCAGAGATGGTCCGCACGGGCCGCCTCAGACCGAAAAAATGTCAGCCATGCGCCTGCCAGACCTTTGCCACCGTCTCAGAAAGCACCGCGCCGGCTCTTTCTGAACCAGGAAAGCCATCCGATGCCCATTTTGAGACCGCCGGCGGGTCGGCCTAGTGATGGGGCTCTGTGAGGGCAATGCGACGGTTGCCGGCGCCATTGGGAGAGAGGTTTGCAAGTCCAGACCAGCGGTGAAGCGCGGCCTCATGAAGCATGTGCATTATCGACGTGCGGCACGCGGAGATGCAAGTGCGACCAGACCAGCTTAAGGGATGAGCCAATCCTCCAGCTTCAAGCCAGGGACGTTGACGTAATCCTGGGTGTTGTGTGTCACGAGAGTGAAGTCGTGCAGCAGGGCCACTGAAGCATTGAGCAAATCCAAGTCAGGCGTCACAAGACCACGGTCGAGCTGCCATGCCCTCACGTCGCCAAACTTTCGCGCGACTGAGTCATCCACAGGAA
>DASSFG010000798.1:0-3149 GCA_035694685.1 Pirellulales bacterium | reverse complement strand
GGATCAGCTCGTCAGCCAGAATCTGTTCAAGCACGGGCAGAATCATCGCGCTGGCCGCGGCCGACCAGACTGTGAAGGAGCGTACCATCTCCACCTCCAGCGGCACCTTCATGGCGATGGCCGGGCCCAAGCGGGCGAACTTAGGAAACGGCGAGGCGGCCAGCCACGGCGCCATGTTGTTCCAGGCGACGAGTACGTCGGGCGTGAGCGATGCGGCATCGCCGTCGCGGGCCTCGCGCATGTACGCGGTGAGTGCGAATACGTCGCACAGCAGATGATTGGTGAAGGCCAGCGAGTTCATGCCCCGAGCCAGCATCAGCCCGCTGCTATACGTCGCCGCATCGGCCGCGTTCTGCATGCGCACTTTGCGGTCGACCTGGCGGCCCACGTTCATCACCATGCCCAGCAGCATGGTCAACAGCAGCAATGCGAAGACCGATACCAGGCTGATCGCGCCTTGTTCGTCGCGGTGGAAAACGAGAACGCCCGACGCAACGGACGATGGCCTTCCCAGGCCGTCCCGTTTTATCGTTGGCGATTTACGACGTGTAATTGGCATTTCGACGGTCTCACGAGGTCACATTGCAAATTGCAAATTGCAAAATGAAAATTGCAAATTGATCTGTTGCAGGACCGAGCTTTGCACTTCGCTGGAATAATAGCGAGCCGAGTGAAAATGTGGAGGTTTAAAACGCTTGCACATACGGAAACACCGATTTCTCGCCTTCATTGCCCAACGTGACTGTGGCCGTGATGGGATAGACGAACAGGCCGCCGCTTTGGCGGATTTTTTTTGCCAGCAAGTCGGGTGCTCCCGACGGAGAAGCCACCGGCCTTGATAAAAACCGGCCGGGACCGGGCAATAAGGCAAACTGGTGCGTCACCTTCACCGTGATCGGATCCTGCCAGCCGACTTCCCAAAAGTAGAAACGCTCCAGGTCGGGGCCTTCGATCATTCGCACCAGGTACGTACCTAACGGCGGTTCGTCGTCGCGGTGCAAAAAGGTCACTTCCACCGACGTGGCCGCCTGGCTGTAAGCCAGCTTGTTTCGCAGCCGCACGTTGACCTGCGGATTGACCGCAGCCTGCGGCGCCAAGCGGGCATAAAGCCGCTCGATGACGGCGCCGGCCGCGCTGGTTTGCCCGCCAACACCGACGTTGCGCGAGGGACAAACAGGGAGGCAGGCCAGCACGGCTGCGTTCTGAATGCGTTGGAGTTTAGGCGTGGGGGAGTTGATGCGGTAGATCGTGCCCCCCTGTCCCCGTCCTACGACCGTCAGTAGCGGCCCCACCTGGTTCTCACGCAGGTAGGGCCCGTAGGTGTCGAACTGGAAGTCGTCGAACGGGTCGTACGGTTCGAGCCGGGCAGGCGTCCAAACGATGGCGCTGCGCGCCGCGGCAAAGGCGGCGTGGTGTACCACGATCGTGCCGATCAGCACCTGGCTCAACTGGATGATGAACAACATCACCATCACAAACATCGGCAGCACCAGCACGAAGCTCAGGCTTTGCACGGCGCCCGCCTGATCGGCGTGCAGCCTGGTGAGCTTAACGAGTTGCGGCCTGGCACCGCTCACGCGCACCAGTGCCGCCGCGAGCGCGGTCGCCAGCAACATCAGCAACAGCCACGGAGAACACGCTTGCAGTGCCGCTCGGGTCATCGGGCGCGGTCGACTTTCCGGGCGGCTTAAGAGGCCGCCGCACGATTAAATGATCTCTCAAAGTGGTTTGGCACCACCGGGAGGCTGACGCCTCCCGCTCGCCGCAGGCGAGCGGCACACGTCAGTGTGCCGGTAGTTCGTGAATTCAGGAGCCGCTTGACGCCGCAACGCCGCGTGGGTTCGCAGGCACTACCGGGAGGCTTACGCCTCCCGCTCGCCACGGGCGAGCGGCACGTCAGTGTGCCGGTAAGTCCGGCGTCGTTGGAAAATCATTTACTCCTCGATGCTCTAGTGTTCGCCCCTTTATTTCAGGCTGATCTCAAAGCGCGTGTGAAATGACTCACCGGCGTGCAGATGCCGCAGGCCGGCCTCGATGCCGGTGGCCTCCAGTTCGTAGGCGTCGGGCACACAGGTGTAGGGTTCGATGCAAACGGCTTCGCGATGCGGCGGATTGTACACGACGCATTCGCGAAACGAGGCGTCGAACGCCAGCTCTAACATGCGTCCGCTGTGCGGATCTTCGATCGTGGTCCGCACGACGTCCGTCGCGGTCAAGCCCGTAAAAACGTCGTCAAGCTGCATGTCGGCAAAGCGCATCGTGCCGGCGAGATTGGCCCGCTCGCTGGCCGGCAAGCGCCTTCCCGTCGGCAGCATGTTTTGCAGCTCCCAGTATTCCGCCGTAGGAACGGTGACGAGGCAGTCGTCGGCCTGGCCGCCGGTGCCGAGCGGCAAGCGAAAGTAGGGGTGCAATCCCAGGCCAAACGGCAGGCGCGAGGCGCCGGGATTCTGCACGTCAATCTCGCATGTCAGCGCGTTTCCTTTGAGCTCGTAACTTACGACGAGGCGAAAATCGGCCGGCCAACGCTTGACGAGCCCGGGCTCATCCACCGCAGCGTGGAATTCGCCGGTCACCCGCTGCGGCAGCATTTCGACGATGCGCCAAGGTCGGTTGAGCACGAAGCCGTGAATGGCGTTTCCCCGGCCGTCGTCGCTACCCAACGGATAGGTATGGCCTTCATACGCCAGGTGCGAGCCGCGCAAACGCCCCGGAAATGGAAACAAGATCGGTATGCCGCTATGCGACGCCTTGGCCTGGCCGGTGGCAAACTCCGGCTCCGACCAGAGCACCTCGATGGCTTCGCCTCCGACGACTGGCCGAAAACTATAGCAATTGAACCCGTACCCGCTCAGGACGAGTGCCGTAGCCCCGGTGGCAGAGTCGGTAAGAGTGACGGGCTCCAAAGGCATGGCGGTTCCTAAGCAAGCGTGCGGTCAGCGTCGAGCTCGCCGCTACGCGAAAGTCAAAAGCAAGCATCCATCCGATCACGAAAAGGGCCGATGCCGGCGCGCAGAGGCGCCAACTGCCTCGGTCGGATTTGCCTTTTGTATTTTGAATTCCGGTTTCCGTCAACCATCCGCCTCCCCAATCGGGTTTGACACGCGGCAATTCGCAGCCATCACACGCTCGCCACAGGCGAGCGGCACACG
>DASSFG010000797.1:0-2117 GCA_035694685.1 Pirellulales bacterium | reverse complement strand
CACGTAGAACCAGGCCCTGCGGAGCGATTCAGCATCCAAACTGGCCGCCACGACGATCAAGTCGCATTGCCCGATGGTGTTGGCCGACTGGGCCAGCGCTGTGAACGGGTCGCCGGGCACGAGCCGCACTCGGGCACCCGTCGCCTGCAGTTTGCAATAAGCCGCCTTCAACGGTATGCCCGAGGCCGACGACAGCTCGAACAGGTCGATGCCCGTGTAGTGCGGCAAAGCGCCGGGCTGCGCACGCCGCACGACTTCAACCAGGCGGGTGCTGCGCTGGCCGCGTTCCATGCCCAACTCTAGAATGCGTGCAGGGGCTGTGCGGCAAATTGCCCGGTAAAGAACTCGGTCCTTTGCCGGTTGAGAGAAGTAGGCAAGGTAGACCGTGCGGCAGAAGGTAAGCAGCTTTCTCATGAGCGTGGCGCGTTAAGACCGCCGGTGATAAGCCCTTAAGCGTGGGGATGGACCGAGTGCCGGCGGCCCCTTGTTATCAACTTCGGCACGCCAGACACCAAAGTCGAATCGAATTCGCACAAGCGACCCGCTGCCCTCCCGCCCGTCAAGTGTTTATGATGGCGGTCACCCATGAAAACGATTTTAGTAACGGGCGGCGCAGGATTTATCGGCAGTTGTTTCGTCCGCCAATGGCTCGACGAACTCGCCGCGCGGCTCGTCAATCTCGACAAGCTGACGTATGCCGGCAATCTCGATTCACTGGCGCCGGTTGCCGATCATCCCGGTCATCTGCTGGTGGAGGGCGACATCGGCGACCGGCCGCTGGTCGAGCGCCTTCTGGCCGAGCACCGGCCCGCGGCCGTGGTGAACTTCGCCGCCGAGTCGCACGTCGATCGTTCGATCGAAGGGCCCGCCGATTTCGTCAAGACCAACGTGCTGGGCACCTGCGAGTTGCTGGCGGCCTGCCGGGCGTATTGGTCGAGGCTTGCCGGCACCGAAAAAGACGCCTTCCGCTTCCTGCACGTTTCGACCGATGAGGTCTACGGGTCGCTGGGAAAGACGGGCGCCTTCACCGAGCAAACACGCTACGCCCCCAATTCACCTTATGCCGCCTCGAAAGCCGCCAGCGACCACTTCGTGCGGGCCTATCACCATACCTACGGCCTGCCGGTGCTCATTACCAATTGCTCGAACAACTACGGGCCCTATCAATTTCCCGAGAAGCTGATTCCGCTGATGATCCTCAACGCCCTGGAGGGAAAGCCTCTGCCGGTCTATGGCGACGGTCAGCAGGTGCGCGATTGGCTGTTCGTGGAAGACCATTGCGAGGCCATTCGCAGCGTGCTCGCCCGCGGGAAAGTGGGCGAGGTCTACAATATCGGCGGCAATTGCGAACGGGCCAACCTCGACGTGGTGCAAGAGATTTGCGAGATCGTCGATCGATTGCGCCCCGGCTTGCCACACGCGCCGTGCACGGGCCTGATCACGTACGTCGCCGATCGGCCCGGCCACGACCGCCGCTATGCCATCGACGCCAGCAAGATCAAGGAGGAGCTTGGCTGGTCGCCGCGCCGCGACTTCGGCAGTGGCCTGAAGATCACTGTCCGCTGGTATCTCGACAACGCCCTGTGGGTCGAGCGCGTGACCAGCGGCGTTTATCAGCGTGAACGTCTCGGTTTATTGGAAGGAAAGCGAGCATGAGCGGGCCATACGTCAACAAGGGCATCGTACTGGCCGGCGGATCGGGCACGCGGCTTTATCCCGTCACACGCTCGGTGAGCAAGCAGTTGCTGCCGGTGTACGACAAACCGATGATCTACTATCCCTTATCGACGCTGATGTTGGCCGGCATCCGCGACGTTCTGCTGATCACCACGCCAGCCGACGTGGCCGCCTATGAGCGGCTGCTAGGCGATGGCGGCTGGATCGGCATTTCGGTCCGCTACGCCGTGCAACCACGGCCGGAGGGGCTGGCCCAGGCCTTTGTCATCGGCCGGGAATTCGTCGGACACGATGCGGTCGCCTTGATCCTGGGCGACAACCTGTTCTATGGCCAGGGCTTCCAGCCCATGCTCGCCCGGGCCGCCGCGCACGAACGCGGGGCGACGGTATTCGCCTATGCCGTCAAAGATCCTCAGCGGTACGGGGTGGTGGAATTCGAT
>DASSFG010000796.1:0-15555 GCA_035694685.1 Pirellulales bacterium | reverse complement strand
TTTACTTGTTGCGGCTAGAGGTGTTCTATCTGGCGGGCGTCAGCGCCGAGCAGCTCTCGATGCCCGCCCCCGAGCCCTGGGACGAAGACCCCTTGTGGCTGTGGAACATGGACGATGCCCAGCACGAATTTGCCACGCTCCAGCTCAACTTCTGGAGGCGACGCGGCCACTTCGAGGCGGAAAACTACGATGTGGACGGCAACCAAGCGCAAGCTTTCGTGCGCATGATCCGCGATTACCGCGCGCTAGGCGCCAAGGTTTTTGTCGTTTTGATGCCGTTGCGATCGAGCACACGCGCAATTGTGCCAGCGAACGCCAAGCCTTGCCTGTACGAAGTTTTGCAACGCAACTTCCCCGATTCGCCGCCGACGGTGATTGACCTGGACGATGCCATCCCCGATCGGCTGTTTACCGACGAGGCGCATCTTTCCAAGAACGGGGCCGACCGGCTTTCCAAGTTGGTCGCCGAGCGGCTCAAGGCAGGCACCCCGGCCGAGGCGAGCTTGCCAGGGCGGCCTTAAGCGGCGACCAATGGCGGCCGGCGAAAACATCGTTTAACCGCAGGGCCAACGGCCCGCGCGATGGTAGCCTCGCGCGGGCCGCTGGCCCTGCGGTTAAACGGCGCCTGCGCGACGCTATTCTTCGTTGAATCTCGTGGCGTTCGGAAGACATGTAGGGTGGGACGAGCGAAGCGAGTCCCACCTGTTCGGCCGGCTGTTGGTGGGACTCCGGGTACCCTCTGGGTGGCTCGCCCCACCCTACGGAAAATTGGCACCTCTGCCGGACAACTCACGGTTAAGACACTGCCAAGCAGAGGGCTGCCAGGTCAACGACGCGTGCGTAGAATAGATTGAACGCAGCCCCGTTAGCTGGTTTGCTGCAATGAAAGCACGGAAGACGCGAAACACGCATGCTACAAAACAACAACAGCGAGCGCCGCAAGCAGCTCGTTCGAACCATGAACGAGTTGGGCGACCTGATTCTCAAGGTCGATGAGCTGGCCAAAGGCCATGGCGACAGTGCGCCGGCCAAGAAGGGCTTCAGCCAGATCATTACGTCAATCAAAGTCACGCGCGACGCCTTGCAAACGCAGTACAACGAGCTGCTCGCCGGCGGCACGCAAGTCTGAACGGCGTAAAGTGAATCGCGAAGGTCTGCAAAACGCCGTGGCGGTAGCGGCATTGACGCCGCCCGGCCGCGGCGCCGTGGCCACCGTTGCGGTTTGGGGCTCGGGCGCCACAGATACCGTGGCGGCCCTCTTCTCGCCTGCTTCGGGGCGGACGCTTGCGGATGCACGCATCGGGCAGATCGTTTTCGGCCGCTGGGCCGGTCATTCCGGCGAAGAGCTGGTTGTTTGTCGCCGGGCCGACGAAGAAATTGAAATCCACTGTCATGGCGGTCAGGCGGCCGTCGCCGCGATTGTCGCCTCAATGGTCGAACGCGGCTGCCGAACCCTCAGTTGGGCCGATTGGGTCCGGCGTCAGACCGCCGACCGTTTTACGGTCGAAGCCGTCGAGGCCCTCGCCAAGGTCACGACTCTGCGCTGCGCCGCCGTGCTCGTCGATCAACATAGCGGTGTGTTGCGAAACGAGCTCGAAGATTGCCTTGGTCTGCTCGAGGCCGCCGGCGATGAGTCGCAGGTGGCAGCCGCACGGCGGCTCGAAGCGATGGCGAAACGCGGCAACGTCGGCCGGCATCTGATCGAACCGTTTCGAGTGGTCATCGCGGGCAAGCCGAACGTCGGTAAGAGCAGCCTGATCAACGCTTTGGCAGGCTACCAACGCTCGATTGTCTTCGATCAGCCCGGCACGACGCGCGACGTGGTGAGCGTGCGGACGGCCATCGACGGCTGGCCCGTCGAGCTTTCGGACACGGCGGGTCTGCGGGCCACGACCGACTGCTTGGAGGCCGCGGGCGTCGAGCTTTCATTGGGGCGGATGCAAGCCGCCGATCAGGTTCTGTTGGTATTCGACGCGTCTCAGCGCTGGACGCAAGCCGACGACGAACTTGCGGCACAGTGGCCGGCGGCCCTCGTCGTGTACAACAAGGCTGATCTGGCGGCGCCGGATCGCAGCCGGCCGGGGCTGTACACCAGTGCCACCACCGGCACGGGCGTCGAAGCGCTGTTGCGCAAACTGGCAGTTCTGCTCGTGCCCGTGCCGCCGCCGCCGGGGGCGGCCGTACCTTTTCTTCCACGGCACGACGAGACGCTCCAGGCCGTACTGCGAGCGTTGGCCGAAAATGACGGCCCGGGTGCCGCGAAATTGTTGCGAACTGCCCTGAAAATGTAGCACACCACCCGTTTGACGACCGACTTGCCGGCATTTAGAATCGAGATTCTGTGAACTTTTGCTACACCTAAACACCACACGCCGGAGAGCGTCAATGAAGAAGGCAGAGATGAAGGTCTACAAGGAACGGTTGCTGGCCCTGCGCGCAAGGTTGCGAGGCGATGTGAGCCAGATGGCCGATGCGGCGCTTCGCAAAAACCGCATGGACGGCGGAGGCGAAATCTCCAGCATGCCGATTCACATGGCCGACCTGGGCAGCGACAACTTTGAGCAAGAGTTCACGCTCAGCCTGATGGAAAACGAAGAGGAAACCCTCGACCTCATCGAGATGGCGTTGGAGCGCATCGAGGACGGCACCTACGGACAATGCGACGAATGCGGCGTCAAGATTCCCAAGGCCCGCTTGAACGCGTTGCCCTACGCTCCCTTCTGCGTGAAGTGTGCCGGGCACATGCAACGCGGCTAGCGTTTTAGGGTGGGGCATTACCCACTGCATGCCATGAAGGCCGCGCCCGCCAACCGCTACTTGACCTTTTTCACGCTGGCAGTGGTTGGCTGTGCGCTCGACCTGATCAGTAAAAATTGGATATTTGCCAAGCTCGGGCCGCCGCCGGGGCCGACGCTCTGGCTTTGGAAACCCTTCATCGGACTGCAAACCAGCCTCAACCAGGGAGCGCTGTTTGGCATGGGGCAAGGCAAAGTCTGGCTGTTTGCCGCGCTTTCCATTGCCGCGGGCGTGGGCATCATTTACTGGCTGTTCATCGCCCGCGCCGCCTGGGACTGGCTGCTAACCGTTTCGCTCGGCGCCGTGATGGCAGGCATTCTTGGCAATCTCTACGATCGACTGGGGCTGTGGACGATGCCTGGCAATCCGGGTGTACGCGTTCACGCGGTTCGCGATTGGATTCTCTTTAAGTATCAAAACTGGGTCTGGCCAAATTTCAACCTGGCGGACAGTTTCCTGGTGTGCGGCGCTGCTCTCTTAATGTGGCACGCCTTTCGCTCTCACCCCCATCGCCAGCCGACGGCGGGCGAACTGGAAGCGAAACAAGGCTGACGCATCCCGCTCGCCACAGGCGAGCAGGTCGTCGAGCGAAGTGGTGTTTGCTTCCGTTCGTGCCGTCTTGCGCAGCCGCGACAGCCAGCCGGAATGTGTCGCTTGCGCATGCCGGATGGCCGTACTAGCCTGGCTTTGCCGTTGCCGTCGCTTCCGACGAACCGGCGTTTCATTTGTCCTTTTCTGTGGTCGAAATACGCAACATGGCTCATGCTCCCCTTTGGTCGCGCGGCCAGCAAGTCGCCCTTGTCGCGAGCCTGCCACTCTTGTTGATCCTGGCGAGTTTGACGATTGCCGCCGAGCCAGCGCCGCGTGCGATGGCATTGGTTCAGGGCGCTCCAGCCCAGGCCAGCACCATGGTGCCTCGGCAAACGGCGACAACCCGCTCGCACGACCAACTCTGGCTGGTGAGTTGTCGTTCCGTCTCCTACGATCGCCACGGCGACGACCTGGATCAGCTCAAATACTCTGTTCACCGTGTGGCCACCGGCTGGGCGGCGACGAACCAGGCAGAGTTTTTCCGGTCGTCGGCGACAACGTCGACCATGTGCGTGCTCGTGCTGGGCAACGGCTACAGCGCGGCCGAGACTCGCTCCCTGGGCCAGACCGCCTACCGACGCCTGACGGCCGACTTGCCGCCGCAATCGGCAGTGCGGTTTGTCATCTGGTCATGGCCCAGCGACCATATCGACGCAGGCCCGATTAAGGACGTGCGTGCCAAAACAGCCCGCACGCCGCACGTCGCCTACTGCCTGGCGCGCTGGCTCGATAAGACGCCGGCCTCCGACCACGTATCACTCTTGGGAACCAGTTTCGGTGCACGGATCGTGATGGAAGCACTGGAATTGCGCAGCGGCGGGACGATTGGCGGCCTCCGCCTCGCGAACGCCCCGGATGCTGTTCGCCCGAAACCAAAGGTTGCCCTGATCTCCGCCGCCATCGACAGCGACTGGCTGCTGCCCGGCCGACGACTCTCGCACGCCGTCTCGCAGACTGACGGATTGCTGCTGGTGAACAACGGTAGCGACAGCGTCTTGAGTCGCTACCACTGGGTCTACGGGCCGCGTAGCAAGGCAACGGCGTTAGGAGTCACCGGTTTGCGCGGAAGTTGGCAGTTGGGCGAGGAGGCAAATAAAGTCAAGCAACTGGACGCCTCGTCCATCATCGGCCGGCATCACGGATGTGGGCCGTATTTTGAATCGCCGCGGCTGGTAGCCGCCATGCGGTCGCACCTTTTCAGCAACCACGAGCAAACTCCCCACCTGCCGACGGAAGGCCTGCCGATTCCCGTTGCCGCCAAGCCTGAAAAGGATACGACGCGACAGTAAAACGGCTTGATCGTTTAACCGCAGGGCCAGCGGCCCGCGCGAAGGTTACGCTCGCGCGGGCCGCACCCAGAGAGTACCCGCCTGCGGCTAAACGAGCTTATTGGCGTCGCTTTCTAGCTGCAGTCACTGGCAACGCCTTGCGACACGTTCCCTGGCCTGTGCAAAATGGAACACTTCGTGGCGACAAACAGCGTTCAACCTGATGCCAGTTTTGTTCCGTTCCGCCACCGCCGGGCTCGTCCCAGCAGCTCGACGGGGACAAGCCCCGTGGTGGTCGAACAAAAATGGTATCAAGCGAGCACGATCGCAACGCCGGCTTTCGCGCAGGCCACATGTTCCCTACGCAAGCTTCGCCAACGAACGTAAGACCTCGATGCCGCGGTCGATGGTCGCGTCGCTCGCGGCGTAAGAGATGCGGAAGTGCGTGTCGCGATCGCTGAAAATGCCACCGGGTATGACGAGCAACTCACGCCGGATGGCCTCGGCGACGAATTCGTTGCCGGTCCCCCAAGGAGTTTTGGGAAAGGCGTAAAAGGCGCCGCCGGGCATGGCGACTTCGTACAGATCGCCGATCCCTGCCAGCAGCCGATCACGCTTGCGGCGATAGTCGGCAATAAACGACGACATGTCGACGTCGAGCGCCGCAGCGCCCGCCCATTGCGCCGGTTGCGGAGCGCACACAAACGTGTATTGCTGCATCTTCAACATGGCGTCGATCACCGCCCGCGGGCCATGCGCATAGCCCAATCGCCAACCCGTTACGCCATAGGTCTTGCTGAAACCGTCGATCACGATCGTCTCGCTGTGAACACGGGCCGGCGAGAAAAAGGCGTCATAGCAAAAGGCCCGATAGATCTCGTCGCTGACCAGTGCAATGCCGCGGTCGGCCGCCAACTTCGCCAGGTCGCGAATTTCCTCCTCGCCGGCCACGACGCCCGTCGGGTTGCTTGGGCTGTTGAAAAGAATGACCCTGGTCCGGGGAGTGATGGCCGACCGCAGGCGGTCAAAGTCGATGTGGAAGTCCGGATAGGTGTCCACTTTGATGCACACGCCGCCCGCCAATGAGACCAGCGCCGGGTACATCACGAAACAGGGGTCGAAGACGATTACTTCGTCGCCCGGGTTGACCAGTGCCAGTATCGCCAGCACGAGTCCGCCGCTCGTTCCGCTGGTAACGAACACCTGCCGATCGGCATGGCGATACTCGGCATCGACGCGCGCTTGCAGCTTCTCGCGCAGCACGGGCATGCCCTGACTGAGAGCATAGCCGTTTTTGTTCGATTCGATGGCCTCAATGGCCGCCCGCTTAATCTCCGCCGGCACTTCAAAGTCGGGCTGGCCGATGGAAAGGTTGATGGGGTTGCGCATCTGGCTCGCCAGGTCGAACACCTTGCGGATGCCCGAGCTGTCGAAGTGCGCCATGCGGTCGGCAATTTGCATCGCGATTTTCGCCTATTGTGCCGGCGTGACGGTCACCTTGACCGGCTCGCTGGCGTAGGTGTACTTCATCACGAAATTGATCGAGACGTTGGCCATGACCGCGATCTGTTGATTTTCGACCGGTTTGGCATCAGCGGCTGCCGTCAGGGTAATGTGGCCCTGCGACTGTTCGCCCGAAAGCAACGTCTGGCTCTGCTTCTCGTCGATCTTCACGCCTGGCGGCAGGCTGTCGCCGTAGATCGAACCCAAGTGCTGAAAGAGCACGTCGAGCGTGACGTTGCCCTTAAAGCCCTCGCGGCGTTCGATCGTGACGTCGATCTTCTGTGAGCCGCCCGGCTTCAGGCTGACGACGTTGGTGCTCAGCTTCACGCTTTTGAGATCCATTACGTCGCCGACGGAAACGGTGTGCATATCGACCGGGTAATGATATCGCCCGCCGCCCGGCATGTAGATCTCTTGCAGCGGCTGGGCAACGGTGACTAGCTGTCGTGGCGGCTGGGCGGGGTCGGCTGCCGGGATGGTGGCCGTGCCGGTGATCTTGAGATTGGCGGCCTCGCGCGGGGCATCGGCTGCCGCCTGCAACACGATGCAACCGTCTTTGCCGCCGGCCAGAATTCGGCCGCAGCTCGCGGTGACGCCCGGCGGCAAGCCTTCGACGCCCAACTGAATCTCGCCGTCGAAGCCATTCTTACGATAGGCGCGGACGAAAATGGCGCCGGCCGTGCCGGGGGCCAGCAAGGTCTTGTCGGTGTCGGTGTCGAGCACAAAGTACGGCTCGGCCTTCGTGACGCTCAAGAAGTACACGAACTGCGGCCCGCCACGCTGGTGCAGGTCGCGCACCTCGACAACATACTTGCCGTCGGCCGGAGCGGTCCAGTTCTCCAGCAACGAATCGGAATAGGTGAAGCGGCCCGTGTTCAGATCGTCGTTCTCCAGCAGCGCTCCGCCCTGCGCGTTGAGCACGCGCAGTACGGGGTCGAGCATCGATTGGTTGCGTCGAGCAAGAATCTCAAACGAAAACCGGTCGCCTTTCTTGCACTCGAACTGATAGCAATCGATATCGCCCTCAGCGGCGATGCGTCCGCTCACGCCGGCCGGAACGGCAATCGGCTGCGCCGCAGCCGCGGTGTTGTTCTCGCCCTCCGCTTCCATCGCCTCGGGCAAGCGGCTGACAACGACCGGGGCCGCGTTGGCCGCCGGGCTGGCCAACGGCAGATTGATCCACTGCGGCCCTTCGGCAGCGTCAGGCGGCAAGGTAACGAGCGCCGTGGCATCGGCCGGCAAGTTAAAGCCGATGAGCTGCAAACGAGTTGCCGTGCCCGGCGCGACGCGCGCGGGGAATACGTTGGTCACAAATGGACGGTTGTTGGCCTCGATCACAAAGTTCCAATCGCCGTTGCCCTGATAGCGCACGTCGCGGATTTCCAAAAAATATTCGCCGCCGCCGGCAAAGTGGTAGTGCAAGAGCGGGTCGGCGAAATAGTAGTTGTCGCTGGCCGCCAGCACCGTGCCGCTGGCGTTGCGCAGCGTGAGGATTGGGTCGGCGTGAACTTGCAAGTCGTGAATCTGGTTCTCACAACGCGACGACCAGACGTGGAACGTCCAATCGCTGTTGTCGGGCACAGTGAACTTAAAGTAATCGACGTCCTCGGCCTTCTCGAACGTGCCGCAAAGCGTGGCCGGCAAGGCGACGGCCTGCGCGCCCGATAGCAGGTCGTTGGCGCCTTGTTCCGTGACGATTGGATCTCTCACCAAGACCAGCGTGCCGACGGTCGTTGCACCCTGCGGTGTGGCCAGCCGGAAGGTGCGCATGCCGGGCACGGCATCGGGCGCCGCCGTGAAGCGGACCTTGATCTTCGGCACTTCGGGCTTCTTTTCCATCGGCCCAGCGGCAGGCTTTTCGGCGTCGGGCTTGGGCTCCGGTGGCACGACCTCGCCGGTCACGCCCGACCCGCTGACGAACACCTGATACGCGCCGAACAAGTTGTAGCGGGCCGACACCTCGCACTCTGTCGTCGCGCCGATGTGCACCGCCAACGGCTTGAGGCCCATCAGCATCGGGTAAGAAGTTTGTGCCACGGCGGACGAGGTGAAGAGCGCGACGAGCAACAGTGTGGCTGCGGTGATTTGCTGATGGGTTTTGATGACAAAACCGGTAGGCGAGCGGGAGGCGTAAGCCTCCCGGTAAGGCAATTGATTGTGAAACGGCCGCGATGCGCGTCGTGCCATGCGGATGTAGACACTACCGGGACGCTTACGCGTCCCGCTCGCCACGGGCGTACAACGCCCGTTCTTCTTATCAACACTCATCGCGCCGCGCATCTCCGTTTACCTCACGTACAAAAACTGTTTCGAGTTCAAGAGCGTCCAGAGCAGGTCCTCGTAAAACGTCTTGGGGTCGGGGCTCTGGTCCAAAAACGACTTGCAGGTGGCCAGCTCCTCCGGAGTCGGCCGGCGCGAAAACGTCGCCAGGTACAGTTCCGCGACGGTCTCCTCAAACGGCTTGTTTGCCTTCAGCAGGTTCGCCAGGCGCCCATTGCCATCGGCGATCTTTTGCGAAAGCGTATCGCCGTTGAGCGTGTGCAGGGCCTGGGCCAGGTTGGCTTCGGCCGACCGCTCGCATTCGCAGATGCTTACCCGCCGCGGTTTGCCAAAGGTTTTCAGGAAGTAATCGGGATAATCGCCGTCCGGTAGCTCGATGGCCCGCGACCCCAGCGGCATGTTCTTGAATTTGGTCGTGGTGCCGGTGGCGGCGTTGATGGCGTCGAGTAAGGGCTCCGCCCCCAGCCGCTTGACGTTGAAATGGCTGTAAAACCGGCCGTCGTTCGCGTTCGCCGCCAGCGGCTGCGAATCAAGCTGGTACAGCCGCGAGACCATAATGGTGCGCAGCAGCCGCTTCACGTCGAAACAGCTCTTGGAGAATTCCAGCGCCAGGGCGTCGAGCAGTTCGGCGTTGCTGGCCGGGTTCGTGCCGCGCATGTCGTCGATGGGCTCGACCAGCCCGCGCCCCAAGAGATAGGCCACGTAGCGATTGACGATATTGCGGCTGAAGAACGGATTGTCCGGACTGGTCAACCACTGGGCCAGCGGCTGACGGCGATCGGGAGCTTCGGCCACAGGCTGTCCTTCCAACGGCGTTGGTTTCATGATCTGGCCCGTGCGTGGGTGCCCGACCTCGCCGCCCGAGCCGACCAGCACCACCTGTTCCCCGCCGAACAGTCCAAACTCCTGGCTTCCCTTCACGCCCACTCGGGCAAAGAACGCGGCAAATCCGTAATAGTCTTCCTGCCCGTACTTCTCGAAGGGATGGTGATGACACTTGGCGCACGCCAACCGCACTCCCAGAAAGAGCTGACTGGCCGCCTCCGCCCGGTCTTGCGGATTGTTGGCCACGCGAAAGAAGTTGGCCGGCCCACTCGTGTAAACCGAACCCTTGGCGGTGATGATCTCGCGCACGAACTGGTCGAACGGCTTGTTCTGCCGCAGCGACTCGCCAATCCAGTTGTGCAAGGCCCACATCCCCTGCTCGCCGATGGCCGCCGAGTTACAGCGCAGCAAGTCGGCCCACTTTAGCGTCCAGTAAGCGGCGTATTGATTGTTGTAAACGTCCTGGGCCGGATCGCCCGTCAGCCCCAGCAGCCGGTCGACCAGCCGCGTCCGCTTATCGGACTCGGTCGAGTCGAGAAACGCCTTGGCTTCTTCGGGCGTAGGCAGGGTGCCGACCGCATCCAGAAAAGCCCGGCGCAAGAACGTGGCATCGTCGCACAAAGGCGACGGTGGGATTCCCAACTCGCGAAACTTTTTGCCCGCCAGCACGTCGATAAAGTTGTTCTCAGTCCAGCCGGCCAGCTCGAGATTTTCGGCATACGGCACGACGACGGTGCAAATGGCGGCCTGGCCGGCAAAACGCACCATCACGTGCGATTGCCCTTTGCCGCCGGCAGTGAAATGCCCCTCGGGCGTGACTTTGACGATGCTGTCGTCGAGACTGTCAAAACGCGTCCAGCAAGTGACGTCGCGGGTTTTGCCGTCGCTGTAATCGGCCAGCACCTGGAGCTGCTGCGAAATGCCGGCTTGGCCAACCCGGCGGGGCGGATAAACGCGCAGCGACTTCACTTGCGGCTCGTCAGCTCGAGGGCCGGCGGCGCCGGTCGCCAGCCAGGTCTTGAGCAATTCATAATCGACGCTGCCGGCCGTGAGCCGCTGCCCTCCGCCGTGCGGCACCGCCAGCGTCGGCTTGAGCAGGAACAAGCTCCGCTCGGGGTTGAACCTATCGACGCGACGCGCCTGCCGGTCGCGCGTGATGGCCAGGTGATCTTCGTTGGGGGCGAAGCTGAAAACGGAGAGTTTGAAGCCGCCCTTGCCGTATTGGCTGGCGTGGCAGGCGCCCGCGTTGCAACCCGCCTTGTTGAGCACGGCCAGCACCTGGGACGTGAAGCCGAGCTGCGGCTGCGCGACCACACCACTGACTTTGACCGGTACGACCACCGTCTCGCCGCCCACCGATACGTTAAGGTCCGCCGCACCGTCGCCCACGGCCAATAAGAATCCCGGCCGCAGCAGGGCCACCACTTGCGGATTGGTCGAAGCATAGCTCGCCTGCGGCGTCAAATCGGCGGAGCGCTCGTTCGTCGTACCGTCGGCATTCAACCCGGTAACCACAAGCTGCGCTCGTGCAAAGTTGCCGTCGAGAGTCACCTCAGGCGGATCGACCCGAAACGTAGCGGCCTCGGCCGAACGCACAGCAGTTAGCGACGACGCGGCAACGAAAAAAGCAAGGCCAAGCGACCGGATTCCATGCGGCAGCACTGTCGAATCTCCGATAGTCGGATATCGGCGGCCGTCGGGGTGGGTCAAAACGGTCGGCCGCCGGGCGGGAGCGGATCAACCAATGATTATGCGCCTAAATGCGCCGTTTGCCAAGAGACTGCCTGCTCTGCTCTGGTAGTGGCTCAAAAGTGCGTGCCCGGCCGATTGCGCCACATTCGCAACGCGATGATGAACAGGATTGCCGTCCACATTATTGCCGGAGGAAGGTTGGATAGACCCATGCTCTCTCGGCGCTCGATACGGGTTTTCTTCCATCAGGCGGCTGCGCCCTGGGCTGTGCAATCACGCACCTTCGGTGCTACGAAAGTAGAACAAGACCAGCGCAAACAAACGTACATCGCGGCCCCGAAAACTGACCCATTTGCGCATGCCAGGTTGCGACAAGCGAGCTTGCGAGCGCCGGCAGCGACAAGATCGCTCTACGGTAACGAATACAGACCTTGCCCTGCGCGCTTGAGCTTGCCTTGTTTGGCCAACTCTTCCCAAACCGCGGTGGGATATTGATCGGGCGGGGTGATGCCCGCAACCGACGAAGCTTGGCCCGAGCTCATCGGTCCGCGTCCGATGCGCGAGGCGTCATCAAGCTGCGTTAGCTTCAATCGCCGCTTAAACGCCTTATAGGCGGCTTTGAGTGTCTCGTTGCTGGGCGCAGCCGTCGCCGTCGTTTGAGGTTCGCCTGGTGTTACGTCGGACATGCACACCTCACTTTTTCGCTGATGTTCCACTCGATTCGAGCAACCGTCGAGTGATGCCGGGTGACGGAGCTGCGTGACATGCATCGCGATGCTCGCCGGCCCTGGACTACTCGCTATTATAACGACCGACAGGTCGGCCGACCATCAATTCGACCGGCTTGACGCTGGTTTTGATCCGCCACGTCCGGGGCTTGTACCTCGTTATTCTAACAATTCCGAGCTCATGGCGCCGCATCCATGGTCGACTGCACCGAAGGGTCGCAACCCTTTGGAGTGCGGCGATTCATCGCCGCTTTGGCTTGCGGCGGAGCCGCTTTCTTTTCTTGCGTCGGTCGGCGACAACAACCGTCAGCTCCCAATTAAGCCCGATCGAATTTGGCCTGCATGCGAGAGAACGAGGCGCGGCGCGCGACGCGTTGGGTCAACCCCGACGTATTGTCTCGGTGGATGACGCGCAAGCGGTCGAGGTCACGGGTGGGCAGGGATACGCACGGATAAAAGAGAGGACGTTGCGATGGGTCGACGGAAAGTAGCAGGCACGCTCCGTCGTGCCGTAGCCTTTGGCCGTTCGACGTTGCGTTTCGCATGAGTCCGGGCATTTTCCCTTGAGCGCGCCACGGCACACGTCGGATGAGTTGGCGAAGATGGTCTATCAAGTGGCGGCCATCACGCGCGAGCTGTTCCCAGGCAAGCTGGTCGTTGAAACCGACGTCGACCCCGAGTGCAAGGACGATGTTTGCTTGCTCGTTCAGGTCGAGGCCACCGGTGATTCTCCTTTGGCCGGCGTCGGGCGGCTCAGTTGGAATGCGACGAACAGGGCGATGGCGAAGAAAGGCCAAGTGAACCACATCCAGAGCGAGCGCCAGGTTGGCGGTGGTTGACCGGCCTCAAAATCAAATGGGACCATGACGTGTCCATTCGGTCCGTCGATGTCGACCTTGACGTCCCACCAGCCGGCGTCCGGGAGCTCGAAATTGGCAGCTTGGAATAACTTGTTGGTCGCTGCGGTACGCGTCGCACGCTCGTGTAATGGTATGGAATCCTCCGGGCGAGGCGAGAGCTCGATGTCGATGGCCGGGTACAACACTTCGCCCGTAGCGACATCCTGCACCAGCACGCTTAAATCGACCGGGCCGGCGACGAGAGGAGTGGGTTCGCTAAAGACGGTGACTTGCACGTTTCCGTGCCGTTGCGATGCGCGGATGGTCCCAGAGTCGGCCATTGCGACGCTCGACAACATCGCGAGAATTGCCGGCAGGCATGACCAGCCGGCAACCGCCGATGTGAAGCGAGCATGATTGGGGCGCATGAGAATTCTTATCCCCACCACGGTCATTCCCGTCCCTGGGTTTTGTCATTTCCACATCATAACGACTCGCGTGATAACGGCTCGTCTTCCTACTGCTCTGTCAGCCATCGAGTGATGGATTCCAGCATCCATGTAGGGTGGGACGAGTGCAGCGAGTCCCACCGGTATGATTTCGCATGGTGGGACTCGCTTCGCTCGTCCCACCCTACGACAATGCTTGCGTCAAGCGAGCAAATGGACTTTAGGACTCACCCGATGGGCCCTGTCATTCAACATCATAACGACTCGCCTCTTCGAGTGCACTTCGCAATAGAGTGCAGACAGACGTCGCTCAGTGCAAGGCGGCCGCAGCCGCCGTCAGATCGGCGATCAACTCTCGCCGCATTTCATGGCGGCGGTTTTCGTCCGGCGCGCGGAGCACGGCCGAGGGGTGATAGGTGGCCATGATCCAAGAGGCGAGCTCGCTTTTCATGAGCTCGCCGCGGCGCTGGGTGATGCGGAAGGCCGGCCCCAACAACGCCTGAGCGGCCGTCGCGCCCAAACAAATCAGACCTTCCGGCTTGAGCACCTCGATCTCGCTCGATAGCCAGGGCCGGCACGCCGCAATCTCGCGTGAGCTGGGTTTTTTGTGCAGTCGGCGCTTGCCGCGTTCGGTCCATTTAAAGTGCTTCACGGCATTGGTGACGTAAACGTCGCCGCGCTCGATGCCCGCCTCTTCCAGCGCCTGGTCCAACAAGCGGCCGGCCGGGCCGACGAAGGGGTGGCCTTCCAGGTCTTCGCGATCGCCCGGCTGCTCGCCGATCAGAATCAGTCGGGCAGTCTTCGACCCCTCGCCAAAGACGGTCTGGGTCGCGTTGGCATAAAGCTCACAACCCTGGCAATCGCGGGCAGCCCGCTCCAAGGTAGCGAGCGTCTTTCGCGCCGGCAGGAAATCGGCAGCCGACGGATGAGGAGAGCGTGCTGGCATGGTGAACCCGGCTGCAAACGAAGTGCCGAGAAACAGGTAGACGGTATGCGGTAGACGGTAGACGGGGGATAGCAGGAACGAGCAAATCGCTAAACAACGAGTCGCAAGCGCAAATGGCTGCCGCCGACGGCCATTTGCTTCCATGCTTCCTGCCCCCGTCTACCGTCTACCGTCTACCGTCTACCCAGTTGCTCTGGCCCCGATTCCCGCAACGCGGCTACAATCGCCCGCCATGTCCGGACACTCAAAGCTCCGTTTCCTGGCCGTTTTGGCAATGGTGGCGCTGGGCGTGCGGTTGCTGGCCGTTTGTCTGGTTGGCGGGCGCGTACCGGCCAGCGGCATTACCTACGAACACGGCGAGATCGCCGAGAATTTGCTGGCGGGTCGCGGCTTCTCCGTTACCTTTCTTGGCACGAGCGGACCGACGTCGCAGCAGGCCCCGTTTTACCCGTTGCTCTTGGCCGGCGTGTACCGCCTGTTTGGCGTCGATACTTGGGCCAGCCTGCTGGCCGTGCAATTGTTGCAAGCCGTGGCCGGAACGCTGCTCGTTTTGTGCGTCGTCTGGCTGGCCTGGTCGCTGGTGCCCGATTGGCCCTCGCTTGGATCGACGGCAGGCTGGCTGGCGGCCTTTTACCCTAGCCATGTCTACATGGTTACGCATTTTCAAGTGGCCCTCTGGGCGGCGCTGGCACTCACTGCGCTGGTTGCCTGGGTCTCGTGGCCCGTCGGCAAGCACCGCTGGATGAAAGCGGCGGCCAGCGGAGTGATGGCAGGCGGGCTGTTGCTGATCGATCCCATCCTGGCGTTGGCGCTGCCCTGGGTGGCCTACTTGTTCTGGCGGCGCGATCGCGAACTAGTGGTCGCCGATGGTTGGTCGAATGGGCTTTTGGCTTGGGGCGGCAGAATGGGGCGGCTAGCTTCGATTGGTTTGATCGCGGCACTCGTCCTGGCGCCCTGGCTATACCGCAATTACCTGGTACACCGCGAACTGGTGTTCGTCAAATCGACGTTTGGCTATGCCTTTTGGCAAGGTAACAATCCAGCGAGCTGGGGCACCGACAAAATTCCCAAAAGCTCCGACGAATCGCTGCGCGTGGCGCACGACGGCTCCATCGCCGGGCAGCACCAGGCCCTCTGGGACGCGCGGCGCGAAACGCTTTATATCGACGACGTTTTGCTTAAGCCGCGGGGCTACCGTCAATTCGCCGGCTTGACCGAGCCCGAACGATCGCGGCTTTTGGGGCGACAGGCGGGCGACTTCATCGAACGCGAGCCGGGCCGCTATCTGCAACTTTGTCTGCGGCGGCTGCGTTACTTTCTGCTGTTCGACGAAACGAACCCTAAAGCACGACACTGGCTTTATCGCACCGCGACGGTGAGCTGGCTGGTATCGGCAGGCATAGGGCTCTTGGTGTTGCGGCCCTATTGGCACACCTTTTGGCCGACGATAGCGATCTTCGCCAGCGTGACGCTCTTCCACACGCTGACGATCACATCGGCCCGTTTTCGGATTCCGATCGAGCCGCTATCGATGATGTGGGCCGCCGCGCCCTACGCGCTATTGTTCGAGCGCGCCCGGCGTGGGCTCCGCAACTGGCTGCAAGCACGCGCGGTGCCGGCCGAGGGCAGCGAGTTTGG
>DASSFG010000795.1:0-4673 GCA_035694685.1 Pirellulales bacterium | reverse complement strand
GCTGGAAGACATCGCCTTGCCGTTGGCCAGTGAAGAGTAGGGCGGAGGCGTCAGGGCATCAGCCACCAGTAAGATATTGCGCAGATTGTGTGCCGGCGCTCGCTTATCCACGTTTCGACGTTACTGGACCAATGGGTGCTGGCCCGTGACGGCAAGATAGGCGCCGAAGACAGCGCTCAGCAGCGTGAGCACGAGGCCAATGCTATTGAGGATGATTCCGGCCAAGGCGAGTCCGCTTTGCGACGATCCGCGACCTTTGATACTACAGATCAGTCCGGCAATCGTCATAGGAAGCCGAACAGCGGAATGCACCAGGCCACCAGATTCAGCAGGCCGAGCACGAAGCCGGCGATCGCGACCCCTTGTCCACGGCTCGATGCCGGCGGCAGAGGGCTTTGCGGCGGTTGAAACGGATTGCTCATGATGGTGTCCTTTTTGGAATGGCCGACGGTGAGAAGACGCCAGTCTATCGCACGCCGGAGCGGCTCGCCAATTGAATTATCGAGGTGCGTTCTCCAGTCCCGTAGGGACGGTAGAGCTTAGCCGTGGGCGCAAGCCGACCGTCCCAACAGCACCAGAAACTGGCCTTCAGCGACCGTCAAACTAACCGATGACAGCACCGGGTCCGCGCGTGGATAAGCAACCGAGAGATCTTTGATTTCAAGCATGCCGGCCCGCGAACGCGATGGAACAGTCGTTTAACCGCAGAGCCAACGGCTCGCGTGGGCGCAAACCTCGCGGGGTCGTTCGCCCCCCGGTAAAAACGAGGTACGTAACCGAAAGTCCGACCAAAATAAAGTATTGAACCCATCATCCTGGCGCTTGAATATTAGGGTTGCATTCGGGAGTTGCGTGGAATCCATAAGCGAGGAACCCAGCAATCTTGATGAAAAGACGGCGTTGGGCAAGCAATCCGGTGGAAACATCGCCGAGAGCGAAAACCGCAACCTGAGAGGGGGGTGGCCGAATCGGCCACCCACCCATTTCTACTGCGTTCGCCCGCGATAATCAGCGCCACAGCGGGAGTACTTGACTCGCCGGCAATGAGTGGCACAATCGCCGACAGAGAGGAATCCGTTTCATGGCCCTCGCGCGAACCACTTCGGCGATACGACGCGCCACGACGCTGGTCGAACTGCTTGTCTCGATGAGCATCATCGGCATGCTGGCGGCCTTGCTCTTGCCGGCGGTGCAGCAGTCGCGTGAAAGCGGGCGGCGTACCACCTGCCTCAACAACCTCCGCAACTGCACCATCGCGGTGAGCAACTTCGCTGCGGCCCGCGGCAGCTACCCGGGCTTTCGCGCTCCGCTCGAAGTCAGCTTTCCGGGCGGCAATGGTTCGTCGGCCGACGTGCAAATTCCCGTCGGCTGGGTCGTGCAAATCTTGCCCTACCTGGAACGTAGCGACCTATATGCTCTCTGGCGCAATCCGCAGCTTGCCGCCGCGACGGGTACCGATTGGCCGCCGCAACTTCGCCTGGACATTTTGAATTGTCCGAGCAGCCCGCCGACCGACAACGTCCAATCGCCCTGCGTGTACGTGGCCAATAGCGGCATCAGCGACGTTTTTCCGACTGGGCTGACAACCGTCTCGCCGTTCCCGGCCGACTTTCAGGCCAACGGCATGTTTTTCAACCACTATGTGCAACCGCCGGGCACCGCCGCGCCGGGGCCGTTCGTGTTCTTGCCCAGCATTCCGCCGCAGATTTTTACCACGCAAGGATACGTGACCGCGCACGACGGTTCGTCGCAGACGCTGATGCTGTCAGAAAACAACAACGTGCCGATCTATGCTCCCAGCGGTACGCCGCCGCCGGGGCTCACCGGCGGACCCGGCGCCTGGGGCGATCCGGCCACTTCCGGCTCCGAGCGCAGCACCTGCTTTATCTGGTGGCCCGACAAGGTGCCCTCGCCCGCCATGCGGATCAACGCGGTCGCCGGCACTCCCGACTCGGCCGACTACTACTTTTACTTCGTTCACCCGGCAGGCAATCATCCCGGCGGCGTCCACGCCTCTTTTTGCGATGGTCACGCGCGGTTCCTGAGCCAGGACATCGACTACGTGGTCTACTGCCTCTTGATGACGCCCTACGGTGCGCAGTGCAACACTCCTGGCACGGTCGATGGTCTCGACGGCGAAGGCGGCGTTCCCTGGGACGCGAGCTTTCCTCCTTTCTATCATCCGCACGGCGACAACTTCGCTCTTCTGCGCACCCGCCTGCTCGCCGACTCGGACCTGCGGTAGGGTATTGTCTTGACAGTGAGTTGGTTCCGCAGAAGTCGCGATAACCGTAGGGTGGGACGAGCCACCCAGAGGGTACCCGGAGTCCCACCACACCGCTGGCCGATCCGGTGGGACTCGCTTCGCTCGTCCCACCCTACACGGCTTCGACCGTGTCGAACGTGACCTCACGGACGATGCAGCTTGGCCATAAGCCGGCAGTGGTGCCGTCAAAACAAGTCCGGCTAAAGGCGGCTCCGCCGCAAAGATGGAAAGCGGCGATAAATCGCCGCACTCCAAAGATCGTCAGATGGCATCCTTCAGGCGTTTGGCTACAATATCGTTCGCTTGTTTCAGTTGTGGCATTTGCGGAGTGATGCTTGGGCTATGAAAAACATTCTGGCAATGGTTCTGGGCGGCGGACAAGGAACGCGGCTGCACCCCCTCACGCAGTTTCGCTCGAAACCTGCCGTGCCGTTGGCCGGCAAATACCGCTTAATCGACATCCCGCTGTCGAATTGCATCAACAGCGGCCTGAACCGAATGTATGTGCTCACCCAGTTCAACTCGGTGAGCCTGCACCGGCACATCCGGCAGACCTATCGCTTCGATGCCTTTAACGGCGGGTTCGTGGAGATTCTGGCGGCCCAGCAAACGCCCGAAAACGCCGGCTGGTATCAGGGCACCGCCGATGCCGTACGGCAAAACTTGCGGGTGTTGCAGCAGCCCGGCATCGAATACGTGCTGATCCTGTCCGGCGACCAGCTTTACCGCATGAACTACCTCGACATGCTAGTGACGCACCGCCGCAACAAGGCCGACGCCACGATCGCCACGTTGCCCGTCTCCCGGAAAGACGCGTCGCAATTGGGTATCATGCGGCTCGACCAGGCGGGCGCCGTGGCGGGCTTTCTGGAGAAGCCCAAGACCGATCCGGAAGTGCAGCACATGCGGACCGATCCGGCCTGGATCGACGCGCAGGGCATTCCCAGCCGTGGCCGCGACCTGCTGGCCAGCATGGGTATTTATCTGTTTAACCGCGACACGCTGGTCGACCTGTTGACCAAGACCGAGTACCGCGACTTCGGCAAGGAGATTTTCCCCGCCTCGATCCGCACGCACCGTGTCCATGTGCATCTGTTCGACGGCTATTGGGAAGACATCGGTACGATCAAGTCGTTCTATCAGGCGAACCTCGATTTGGCCAAGCCGGAGCCGCCGTTCGAGCTGGCCTCGCCCGACGCGCCGATCTACTCGCATCCTCGCTTTTTGCCGCCCTCGCGCATGGAGGGCGCCACCGTGCGCAACAGCCTGTTGGCCGACGGCTGCCACATCGAAAGCGGCACGACCATCGAAAACAGCGTGATCGGCCTGCGGTGCCGCATCGGCCGCAACGTAACCATCCGCAACTCAATCTTGATGGGCAACGATTTCTTTCAATCACCGGCCCAAATGGCTGCCGACTCGGCGGCCGGCATCCCACCGCTGGCCATTGGCGAAGGCTCCGTGATCGAAGGCGCGATCATCGACAAGAACTGCCACGTCGGCCGGCGCGTGCGGCTGGTGAACGAGCAGGGCATCGAAAACAGCCCCGACAGCAATCACGCCATCGTTCGTGAAGGCGTCGTGGTCGCACCCAAGGACGCCGTTTTGCCCGATGGCTGGAAATTGAGTTAAGCAAACTTTGGAGTGCGGTGATTTATCACCGCTTTGGTTTTGCGGCGGAGCCGCTTTCTTTTGATCGAATGAAGTTGAGTGGCGAGGTTCAGGAAAGAAAGTAGCTCCGCGACGGTGGAAAGCGGCGATGAATCGCCGCACTCCAAAGCGGTTGGCAGCGGCCAGCCTTACGCGCAGGCCGGCTCGGCTTCGAGGAGTTCGTAAAACACGTTCCGCTGGCGCGGCTCATAACCCAGTTCGCGAATTGCGCCGCGAATCTGGTCGAGCGTGAGGTAATGTACCGTGCCGGCTGAGGCGACGACGTTCTCTTCGATCATCAAGCTGCCCATGTCGTTGGCGCCATAGAGAAGAGCGATCTGGCCGACCTTCAATCCTTGCGTGACCCAGCTCGATTGGATGTTGGCAAAGTTATCGAGATACAAACGGCTGACGGCTTGCGTCTTCAGATATTCAAAAGCGCCGGCCTTGGGCAAGTGGGCCAGGTCGGTGTGCTCCGGCTGGAATGTCCAGCAGATGTAAGCGGTGAAGCCGCCCGTCTCGTCTTGCAATTGCCGCAGCCGCTCCAGGTGCTCGATGCGCTCGGCCAGCGTCTCGACGTGGCCGAACATCATGGTGGCGGTACCTCGTCCGCCTAGTTCGTGCCAGACGCGGCAGACGTTCAGCCAGTCGTCGCTGAGCACCTTGCCGCGGGTGATTTCTTTGCGCACTCGATCGACCAGAATCTCCGCGCCGCCTCCGGGCAGGCTGCCCAGACCGGCCTCCTTCAGCCGCTTGA
>DASSFG010000794.1:0-7539 GCA_035694685.1 Pirellulales bacterium | reverse complement strand
CACTTTTCACTTTTCACTTTTCACTTTTCACTTTTCACTCTTCACTAATCCTGAACCCTGAACCCTGAACCCTCCGCATGTGGTTTGTCACGTTCGTCATTAAGAGTTTACTGCGTCAACCGGCGAGGTCGTCGTTCACGGCGATCGGCATCGGGCTGGCGGTGGCAGCTACCGTGTCGCTGGTCGGCATCTCGAACGGTTTCGAACAGTCGTACTATCGGCTCTATGCGCAGCGCGGCGTCGACCTGGTCGTGCAACGGTCGGGCCGTACTCAACAACTCGGCAACGAAATGGACGAGCGGTTCGTCAACCGCATTCGCGAACTGCCCGGCGTACATCAGGTGATTGGCGGATTGATCGATGTGGTGTCGTTCGAGCAGGCCGACCTGTTTGTCGTGATTGTCAACGGTTGGCCGGCCGATAGCCCGGTGTACGACGAAGTCAAAATGCAGTCGGGAAGGCGATTGAGCGACGCCGACGACGACGACGTGATACTCGGCCGTGTGCTGGCCGGCAATCTGGGGAAGCACGTCGGCGACACCGTCGAGTTGTACGGTCAGCCGTTTAACGTCGTTGGCATCTTCGAAAGCTCCAGCGTCTACGAGAATGGGTCGGCGGTTGTCTTGTTGTCGGTCTTGCAGAAACTCACCGACCGCCCGCACGAGGTCTCGGGCATTACGGTGCAGGCTGATCCTGGTTCCGATCAAGAGGCCGTCGACGATCTGAAACGGCGCATCGAAGCTCTCGATCCTAACCTTTCGGTTTTGGCTACGGGTGACTTTGTGGCCAGCATTACGCAGATTCGCCTGGCCCGAACGATGGCCTGGATCACTTCCACCGTTGCTATGGTGCTCGGCGGCATCGGCGTGCTGAACACGATGGCGATGTCGGTTTACGAACGGACGCGAGAATTCGGTTTGTTGCGGGCACTCGGCTGGCCGCGGCGGCGCGTTGTGAGAACGATCCTCGTTGAATCGACGTTGTTGGCCTTGATGGGTGCGGTGCTCGGCTCGGCGCTGGGAATGCTTTTGCCGAGGTTGTTGGGCCAGGTGCGTGCGATGTCGGGCTTGATCGAGGGCACGATTGATCCCTTCGTCTTGTTCCAGGGTTTCGCCATTGCGCTCTTCATGGGATTTGCGGGCGCCGCCTATCCCGCCTACCGCGGCGCCAGCCTCCGCCCGATCGACGCCTTGCGGCATAAGTAACCGCATCGCGCCCGAATACCAAACCGAAGCATCAGCGAGGCAAGACGTCCGGTCCTTCCGTGTCGTTGCGGCCAACGCTCGCAAGACCCAGTGGGCTTGAAATGTGAACGAAGGCAAACGCCGCGCCTGTTCAAATGCGGTTGCGTACCGCTATTCTTGTAAGCGGCGGCATATCGCTGTAAATCTGGCCGGGCCGGTGACCCAACGAGCGCGATTTTGCCGAAGGAGGGCTCAGGTCAATGCAAAATGCAAATTGCAAATTGCAAATTGCAAATTGCGAATTGCAAATTGACGCAAGCGGAAGCAATCTCGACTCCGGACTTCTGACGCCTAAGACCCAAGATCTAAGACCTAAGACCTCCGATTCCAATCCAAAATCCAAAATCGAAAATCCAAAATCAGACCGCCCTGCCTATTCGCAGAGCGACCGCCGGTGGTTGCTGCCGGTGAAAAACAATCTGGCGCCCGACGTGGCGACGTTCGGCCGAGCGTTCGATCTCGTCGACGGGCAAATTCGCTGGCACCGCGACGATCCCGCGCCATCACTGGCCGAAGCGCTTTTGCCGAGTACACACAACAGCGATCGCCGCCACCTGCGGCACGCCGCCGCCGCGTGGCTCGAAGAGGCGCTCGCCGCCGGGCCATTGCCCTCGAAGGAGCTCTATCGGCAGGGGGCCGAGAACGGCTTTTCCCAAGGGACGCTTAAACGGGCGGCTACGGAACTGGGCATCCACCCGCACAAGACCGGCTTCGACGGCGGCTGGGAAATGCGCTGGACGCCGCCGCCCGAGGTCCGCGGCCGAGGTACCACGGCGACGCGCGCCGGTGCCGGGTTCAAGATTTTTGGAGGCGACGATGAGGTAGTGGAAAGTGAAAAGGAGAAAGTGAAAAGTGAGCGGGACGAAGTCGATGAAAACACGGCGCATTCGAGTTGCGCGTCTTCGCGAGAATGCGAGGAAATTGACGTGGCGAGTTGCGCTTCTTCGACGGAATGCGAGGAAACTGGGCGGCGAGTTGCGCGTCTTCAGGAAAACAATGCAAAATGCAAAACGCAAAATGACGCAAGCGGAAGCAGTCTCGCCCCCGAAATCGCGGGTCATAAGGCGCAAGACCTGAAACCTACGACGTCCGGGGGAGAAAACCCAACCGATGGCGGTCGCAATGTCTACACGGCGATTGGCGATGCCTTGCAAGAGGCGTACTTCAAAAGTGCGTCCTAGAGGCCGAACGGTTGCAATCAATTGCCGTTGATGCGATAATCCGGACATAACCCACCTTAAGGTTCCTTAAACTTTCCTGCCCCGGAAGGAGCCAACTCGATGATCCTGCCCGTGCGCTCGCTTGCTAAAGCGGCCTGTCTGCTCGCGCTTGTCTGTTGCCCCCTCGAAGCCTTTGCCGATTCCGCCCCGGCCCGCGTTACGGCGCCCGGTCTGGGCGATCCCGGCACGATGACCAGGCTGGTCATTGAAACCGGCTTCCCGGAAGGCCAAACCGCCACACTGCGCGGCAAAGATTCGCAGCAACAACTGCTTGTCACTGGATGGTTTAGCTCTGGCCAGGCCCGCGATCTGAGTCGCGACGTCACCTACGAAGCCACTCCGCCGGGCATCGTCGCCGTCGATTCGACCGGCCTCGTGCTGCCTATCACCGACGGCCAGGTAACCATCACCGCCACGGGGCCCGGGGGTGCCAAAGCCAACATTAACCTGTTGGTCGCCAACACCATCAACGATACGCCGATCAATTTTCCCAACCAGATCGTGCCGGTCTTTACCAAGCTCGGTTGCAATAGTGGCGGCTGCCATGGCAAAGCCAGCGGACAAAACGGTTTCAAGCTTTCGCTGTTGGGCTTCGAGCCGGGCGAAGACTACGAGCACCTGGTGAAAGAAGGCCGCGGCCGACGCTTGTTTCCCGCCGATCCCGACCGCAGCCTGCTGCTGCTCAAGCCGATCAATGCGGCCCCGCACGGCGGCGGCCAGCGCATGGATGCCGATTCGCACGAGTATAAGCTGATCCGACGTTGGATCGTGCAGGGCATGCCCTACGGCAGTGAGTCGGATCCGAAAGTCGTGCGGATCGAAGTCATCCCCGGTGAGCGGTCGATGCAACGCGGCGGCTCGCAGCAGATTGTGACGTTGGCCCACTACAGTGACGGCTCGATTGAAGACGTCACCCGCGTGGCCACGTACGACTCGAACGACGCCGAAATGGCCGAGTGTTCCGCCACGGGCCTGGTGGCGACGCGCGAGCTGACGGGCGATGTGGCCATCATGGCCCGTTATCAGGGCCAGGTCGGCGTGTTCCGGGCGACGATCCCCTTGGGCATCGCCGTCGACAATCTGCCGCCGGCGAAGAACTTTATCGACGAGCTGGTGTTCAAAAAGCTCAAGACGCTGGGCGTGCCGCCTTCGGCTGTCTGCGACGACGCAACGTTCATCCGCCGCGTGTCGATCGACCTGGCGGGCCACTTGCCCAGTCCGGAAGAAACCGAGGCGTTTGTCGCCGAGCAGGATCCGGCCAAGCGCGACAAACTGATCGGTCGGCTGCTCGACAGCCCTTCGTATGCCGATTACTTCGCCAACAAGTGGAGCTCCATCCTCCGCAACAAGCGCCGCACGCCGAACTACACGCGCGGCTCTTATGCCTTCCACGGCTGGGTCCGCGATAGCTTGTATGAGAACAAGCCCTACGACCAGTTTGTGCGAGACATTGTCGCGGCCAGCGGCGAGTTGGGCGACAATCCGCCGGTGGTTTGGTATCGCGAGGTAAAGGAAGTTGACCAGCAGGTCGAAGACACGGCCCAGCTTTTCCTCGGGCTAAGAATTCAATGTGCCCGTTGCCATCACCATCCGTTTGAAAAATGGAGCCAGCGCGACTACTACGGCATGGCGGCGTTTTTCTCACAAGTTGGCCGTAAGCCGGGCTATGAGCCGGAAGAGCAGCGTATTTTCCATCGTCGCGGCGAGGCGGCGGCCACCAACCCGAAGACGGGCGAGCGGCTGGCACCGACGGGCCTCGGGGCCGAGCCGTTGAAAGGCGCCCCCGAGCGTGATCCGCGGCAGTCGCTGGCCGATTGGATGTCGGATCCCTCGAACCCGTTCTTCGCCAAGGCGCTCGTGAACCGCTACTGGAAGCACTGCTTCAGCCGCGGCATCGTCGAGCCGGAGGACGACATGCGCGTGACGAACCCGGCGTCGAACCCCGAGCTGCTGTCGGCCTTGTCGGAGCATTTCATCGCCCACCATTTCGATCTGAAGGATCTGTTGCGCACGATCTGCTCGTCGAACACCTACCAGCTCGCGGCCGAGCCGAACGACTTTAACGTGAACGACAAGCAGAATTTCTCCCGCTACTATCCCAAGCGGCTGACCGCCGAAGTGCTGCTCGACGCCATCGATACGGTGACGGCGGCGACGACGTCGTTCAACGGCTTGCCGGTGGGCACGCACGCCATCGAGCTGCCCGACAACGGGGCGAACAATTACTTCTTGACCGTGTTCGGGCGTCCGGAAGGTTCCAGCGCTTGCGAATGCGAACGGTCGCAGGAGGCCAACCTGGCTCAGAGCCTGCACTTGTTGAACTCCTCGGAGATTCAGACCAAACTGTCTCAAGGGCAAGGTCGTGCGGCGCAGCTCGCCCAAGACGCAAAGCGCACGCCGGAAGAGAAGGTCCGTTGGCTCTACCTGGCCGTGTTTTCGCGTCCGCCGGTGGCCGACGAAATGTCGGTCGCCATGGCTCACATCAACCGCATCGAGAACAAGCAGCAAGCCTACGAAGACATTTTGTGGGCGTTGGTGAACACGAAGGAGTTCTTGTTTAATCACTAGACTGACGACTGTCGTACGGAATGTCGAATGACGAAGCCCGAATGACGAAAGAATGACGAACGACGAAAGCCGAAAGAAAAAGACGTTCGTCATTCGGGCTTCGTCATTCTTTCGTCATTTGTCATTAGGCATTCGTCATTTAGTGTTCGTCCCTGCCAGTTGCGAATCGCCTTAAGGTTCGCTGACTAACCCCCCCCGCCTAAGAAATCATTTAGCTCCCCAAGGAGCCAACCTTATGCAGTACGCCTTGCGCCGTTTGTTTTTCCTCGCCGTTGGTTCGGCCCTCCTGCCGAGCGCCAACACCGCCCATGCTCAACTGCCCGTCACGCAGCTCTTTGCCCTGTCGCCGCCGGGCGGACAACAGGGCACGACGCTCGACGTGACGATTACCGCCGGCGCCGACCTGGACGGCGCCAAGGGACTTTACTTTTCGCATCCCGGCATCACGGCGGCGATCAAGATGGCCCCGCCGAAGCTGCCGCAGCTTCCGCCCGAACCGCTGCCAAATCAGTTCGCCGTGACCATTGCCGCCGATGTACCGCCCGGAGTCTACGACGTCCGCGCGATCGGCACGTTTGGCATTTCCAATCCCCGCTCGTTCGTCGTTGGCACGCTTGCCGAGGTCAAGGAACAGGGAGGTAACAACACCCGAGAGAAGCCGCAGCCGATCGAGCTCAACACCGCCGTCAACGGTACCGCCGACGGCAATAATTCCGACTGGTACAAATTCACAGCCAAAGCGGGCCAGCGGCTGGTGATCGACTGTTGGGCACAACGCATCGACTCGCGCATGGACGCCACGCTGGAGCTCTACGATGCCGCCGGCAAGCAGCTCGCTCGCGACCGCGACTTCAATCGCCGCGATCCGCTGATCGACGTTTCGATTCCGGCCGACGGCGACTACTTCCTCAAGGTCTTTGACTTCGTTTATGCCGGTGGCGGCGAATATTTTTACCGCTTCAGCGTGAGCAACGGGCCCTATGTAGACTACGTGCTTCCCCCGGCCGGCACGCCCGGCACGAAGGGAAATTTCACGCTTTACGGCCGCAATCTTCCGGGCGGCGCGCCTGCCGACGGGCTCACGGTCGAGGGTCGCCCGCTGGAGAAATTGGCGGTTCAGATCGACGTGCCGGCTGACAAGACCGTCGAGCGCGCACCGCCGGGCACGCTTGCCAAGCCCGACGAAGCCGAGATTGATGGCTTTGAATACCGCCTGGCCACTCCACAGGGATTATCGAACGCGTGCTTCATCGGTTACGCTGCCGCGCCGGTCGTACTGGAGCAAGAACCGAACGACGAGCCGGCCAAAGCGAACGTGGTGACGGTGCCTTGTGAGTACGTCGGCGAATTTGGGCCGCGGGGCAACCCCGATTGGCTGCAATTCGACGCCAAGGCCAACGACGTTTATTGGGTGGAAGTGATCTCCGAAAGGCTCGGCCTGCCCACCGACCCGGCCGTGCTCTTGCAGCGCGTCACGAAGAACGACAAAGGCGACGAGCAAGTCGCCGACATCACCGACTTGGACGACCTGGGCGCGAACCATGGCGGGCTCTCGTTCAACACGACGAGTGTCGATGGGGCGTTCCACTTTGCCGTGCCGGCCGACGGCACGTACCGCGCCATGGTGCGCGATCTGGCGCTTAATCCGCGTAACGATCCGCGGCGGATCTACCGCCTGTCGATCCATCGCGAGCAGCCCGACTTCCGTCTGGCGGCGGTGCCGGCTTATCCGGCCAACAACCGCACCGAGGCCCGTCCGTGGAACACGCTATTGCGGCGCGGCGCTAGCGAGCGGATCGACGTGATTGCCTTCCGCCGCGACGGATTCACGGGCGAGATCGCGGTGACGGCTGAAGGCCTGCCCGCCGGCGTGACCTGTGCGCCCGCCATCATTGGCCAAGGCCAATCCTTCACGACGTTGATCCTGACGGCCAGCGATCAGGCGGCGGATTGGACCGGTCCTATTCAAATTGTCGGCAAGGCCAAGACTGCCGGGGCCGACGTGGCGCGGACTGCCCGTCCCGGCGCGGTGCTGTACGCCGCGCCGCAGAACGTGCCGGCCCATGCGCGGCTCGCTCGCAGCCTGGTGATGGCCGTGACGGCGGCCGATACGGCCCCAATCACCATCGACCTGGGCGAGGCAAAGACCTGGGAAATGTCGCGAGCGGGCAAGCTTGAAATCCCTGTGAAGGTCACCCGCCGCGGCCAGATCAAAGGCAATATCACGCTCACGGCGCTCAATCTGCCGCCCAACGTGCAGCCGCAGCCCTTGACGCTCGACGGCAATACGAACGAAGGCAAATTCGCCTTGCAGATCAATCCACAGGCGCCGTTGGGCGATTTCACCGTCTATTTACAGGCGCAGATGACGGCTGCCTATCGGCGCGATGTGGCTGCGGCCGAAGCCGCCGCCAAAGCGAAAGCCGACGTGGAAAAGCTGGCCGCCGACCTGGCCGCCGCCTCGCAAGCCGCCGAAACGGCCAAGCAGGCCGCCGTGAAGGCCGCCG
>DASSFG010000793.1:0-2709 GCA_035694685.1 Pirellulales bacterium | reverse complement strand
ACCTGCGACGACTGTAGCGTCGACCACAGGACCTTGTTCGCCGTCGCCGCTTGTTGCGCGGCGGGCGTCACCGCCGAATAATTGTTGTTGGCGCCGTTGGCAGTGGTTCCATTCAAGGTCCGCACGCCGGCCAAGGCAGCCAAATCGCTCGCGTCCTGGCATTGAGTGCGGGCCATGGCCAACAGTCCGATGTCGATCGCCAAGGCCAGAAAAGCCACCAGCGGAATCAAGAACACCACCGTCAACACGAGAATGTTGCCGTCACGGCGGTTTCGCTTAGTTCTTCTCAGGATTAAACTCATCGTCAGTTTCCTTCACAAATCATGACCACGGTCGCTTGCACGGGCACGCCGCTGGGGAACGAAAGCAACTTCGGCACGGTGATCTGAAAGCTGCCGGTGATCTGTACGGCGACGTATTGCCCGGGTGTCGCGCCGTTCCACGCGCCGATGTTGTTTCCCTGACTGTCCGACTGATAGACCTGCACGCTCTGGCTTGACAATTGTTGCCCCGCCAGGAATTTGGTGATCTGATTGGTCACGTCGGAAGTGGCGTTGCCGGTAGTCGTGCCGCCCAGAATTACCGGCTGGGTATGTGTGACGGCATAGCGGCAGCCCTCTCGGGCGGCATTCGTCACCACTTGCACGCACAACACGTACCTGCCGTATTCCATGATGCCGAACAGGAATAACAGCATGAGCGGCAGCACCAGCGCCGTTTCGACCACCGTGGCGCCGCGACGGCGCATGCCGATCGGCAGGCGAGAGATTTCCGGCAACGTCTTTGTCGGGGCTGTGGCGACCACTTCGAGTTCCAACCTGCTCTAGTACGGCAATTGCGTGCTGACTGAGACTTGAGAGTCAACGAGCGATACCCAGGTGACGCTGGACGAGAGCTGGTTGGCTCCCGTGATCTTGAGCGTGCTCCATTGCAAGCTGTTGAATGCCGTTCCCGAGGGGATGGTCACCGTCACTTGAAATTTATCCATCGGCTGGGCGCCGCTCGGATCGGTCCACCCGTTATTGCTCAGGTTGGTGAGCGTAATCTGAGCGCCGCTGACGGCCGCGTTCGGCAGTCCGGCGCCGGTCAGATAGTCGCGCACCGTCTGCTGCACCATGGCGACGGTGATAGGAGTGTTCGCGCCATTGACGTTGAGGTTGCCCATCGCGGCATAGCGCGCGCCCTCGCGAGCGGCGTTTGCCAGAATCTGAGAGATTTCGACCATGCGGCCGACTTCCCACATGCCCAGCATCAAGACCACCAGCAGCGGCAGGCAGAACGCCGCCTCAACGGCCGCCGCACCGCGGCGCTGCCCGTTTCCATTTCGGCGCCGTCCGCTTATTGGGCAATCTTCGTCACTAACGTGGCGCGCAGCCATGGAACGGAGTCTTTCCCCCCGAAGAGTGAAAATGTATTCCTACAATCGAAGGCTAGTTCAAGAACCGCCTGATCGCAAAACAGCCCGCACGCCGGGCTCGGCAGAACACGGCGATTCGATCGCGCATTGGCGGCATGGACGGAAGCTGGTAGCCGGCGCCGACCGGCTCAACTCGCAGGTTGATGAACCGCGGCCCTGGCGAACTGAGCACCTACGCCGCTTGGCTCTGCGACGCCGCAAAACCGTCAAAGGCGAACACGCCGGCAATACCCGCGGCTTCGCGAAGCACAGCAAAATCGACATGTGAGGAGTTAACCGCCGCCGCGGAGGTAGCTTGACCGGCGGTGACTTCGTATCGCGGGCGCCGCTGGCCATCGGCGAACGGAATTTCAAATTACGCATTTCCCAGTACGACTGCCCTGCCCATCGTCCCACTTTGAAGCAAACGGCCTGTCGGCGATCGCAACTGAAGTTCCCCGCACGTCACGTTACTTCCTTCTAAAACCAGACTTACAAGCTCACCAAGTTTTTTTGGGCCGAAACCGGGTGTGTGGCAAGTCAGCAACAAGCCAAGCGGTTTTTCGGACAGCAGCCTCGCGCAGTCCGACAGGAGCGGCACCAGGTGCTCGTCAAACTTCCAGGCGGCATGTTTGCGACCATGACCATAACTTGGTGGGTCGAGGACGACCAATTCATAACGATTGCCGCGTTTTAACTCTCGGCGTACAAACGTGGCGGCGTCTTCGACAATCCAGCGGATGGGCGCCGTGGCGAGCGACGACAGTTCGGCGTTGCGTCGGGCCCAGGCGACGGTAGAGCGAGCGGCGTCGACATGCGTCACCGCCGCGCCCGCGGCTGCCGCGGTCAATGTGCTCGCACCGGTATAAGCAAACAGATTGAGTAAACGCAGCGGACGGCCTGCCGCGGCAATCTCCTCTGATAGCCAGTCCCAATTCGGCGCTTGTTCAGGAAAGACGCCTAAATGGCCCACGGCGGTTGGCTTCAGTTCCAACACGATACGATCGTGAAGAATGCGCCAGCGCTCAGGCAGCGCAGGCGCTTTTGGGTCGCCAGGCAGCCAGGTTCCTTGGTCACCGCTCGTGCGCTCGAAGCGCGCGGAGGCTTGCGGCCAAAGTTCAGGGCGTTCGGGTCGTGCCGATTCGGCCGCCGGCGACGGGCGATCGAGTAAATAAGCTCCAAACCGTTCCAGCTTGCGTCCGTCGCCGAAATCGACCAGCTCATATTCCCTGGGTGCAAACATTTCCAACGGCTCTTCGTGTTCTGCCCGTAATTGTTGATCCCTCGTTCCGGCCTTCGAGCGCCATTCTAGT
>DASSFG010000792.1:0-7779 GCA_035694685.1 Pirellulales bacterium | reverse complement strand
CCGCGATCGCAAGTTGCTGGCCGGTCGTTAGCTTATTTGAGCCAACCGAAACGACGTTACCCCCGTGCCACGTTGTGCCGTCATTCGAGTAAATCTCATCGACGTCGCCGCTGGCGGTAACCGCATAAAGATCCGTAAAGGATCCGGACTCCCAGATCGCCAAGGAACCTCGTGGCGGAGCTTGTCCATCCGCGCCGTAATTCGAGGGAACCCAGCCCGATACGTATCGCAATCGCTCGAGTGTTCCGTCCGGATAGATCCCAAAAATATCGACGTGCGAGCCGCTGTCCCATACCGCCAAGGGCGCACCGGCGCCAAAAGAGTAGGCGTTGCCAAATGAGTAACTCTGCCAACTATGTGAGCTGGTGTAGTACGCGTACTGCCTCACATAGCCATCGTTGGCGACCGCGAACAGGTCAAAATTTCCGCTGCTCGCATAACCGGCCAATGGCGCGCCTGCGGGAAACGTGATGTCGCTTCCAGAGATCAGGCTGTCGACCGTGACGAACGCCGTCCATCCGCCTGTCTTCGTATACTGAGCCCACTTGAGCTTCCCGTCCTGGCCGACCGCAAACACGTTGGTAGATGATCCATCGCTGTATACGGAGAGTTTCGTGCCGGCGTTGAATGTTGTGGTCGGATCGATAATTGCCTGTCCCGTCGACTGCCCGGTCCCATAGAAGAACCTGTCCTCGCGCACAAGGCCGTCGCTGCCCACTACAAACACGTCCTGCTCGTTAAGGTTGCCAACTTGAGCGACCTGCGAGGAAACAATCGAACTTTGCAGAGAGGACGGCGAGATAACCCCTGGGACAAGGTTGGGCGCCGCCATGTTTGCCATGGGCGTTCCTCGTCCCGTGACTTCGTCATAGCCCGGGCCAGCCTGAAAGCCGCCGTTGCTTCCCGACGTAATGTCCCAGATGTGGCTTGACGGGAGCTTGTAGATTTCCGGCAGGGTCTGCGAAGGCCCATCGAGGCTTGGGAGTCCGATATTCGCGCGCCCTTGGTCGGCAATCGCCACGGTGGCGCCCCAGACGAGCACCGAAAAGCTGGTTCCATACGCTGCCCCCCAGTGATTTCCGCCGATGTCATAAGAGTCGTAGATCGAGACATCACTGCCGTCCGTCCGGCTCCCCGAATTGGCGGAGACGTCAGGAATCGTCCGCTTTGTAGTGCTCTGAAGCGACGATTGGAAACTAGGCTCCGATTCGAACTGACTTGTACCCCCGCCGCTTCCGCTCCAAGCAGTTTCCCCAAGGTAGTTGCCGGCGAATGACTCGATGTTCAGCAGCGTTCCCCCGACAGCGACGACGTTCGGTGAATACGCGGGGTACGCGCCCGGCGATCCAGTGTCGCCTGTAGCAGCCAAGAAGGTTACGAAAGGATCGCCTGGCCCCGTGAGGCTTGTGAAATGGCTATCGTAGTTGCTCTCATTGGCAAACTCGGGCACGCCCCAGCTCATGGAAACGACTGAAACGCCTGTCGTCGCGCGCGCCGAATCTACGGCCTTAAGCATGTCGCCTTCGCTTCCATCCGCATTAACAACGTTAGGCGATAAAGCCTCAAACAAATCGATATGTGCCTTCGGCGCCAGCGCATGAAGCCATTCCACGTCGAGGCTCATCTCCTCGGCCCAACCGTCGAGGGGCGCGTTTGGCGGCGTTCCCTGCAGCTGCAGCACCGTAAAGAACGTGCTCGCTGGGCCGTACTGCTGGTAGATCTTCTGAGAACCGCCATTGATGCTGAACGAATTGTCGAATGCGTCGAGGTCGCTTGCGATATTCGGGTCGTTGTATGGATCAATAACAGCGATCGTTTGCCCGGTGCCGTCTCCGACTACCGATCCGCCGAGTAGAATCGAGTCGAAGCCGTAGGCATGGCGTATATCAGCAGGAGCAAATGGACCGTTCGGCGAATCCGCATTGGCTAAGGGACTCACGTTCGTTCGTGCAATGCGAACGTCGTCCGATGCTATATGCGCGGTCTTGCTCACAGTCGCATCGTTTGACGCTTGAGTGGGTAGGCTCGGAGTTGAAATTGAAAGCAAAGATCGCAGTTCAAGCGTTTCGAACATCAGGCTCTTGCGTGCGAGGTTACGGCGTTTCACGGGTCGCTTAGCTGACATACATTCCTCCGGTGAGTGAAAAGAAAGCCAAGGGGGGCGCGCCGCACCGTGCAAGAGAGGGAAGGATCCGCCGAGAGCTGCCGTGGATCGGCACGTTTTTGAACTGAAACCGGACCATCGCCGAACGCTCCTGCACCAGAGCTGGCGCCATCGGCGCATACCGCGACCGCCGCGAATGCGCGCGAAAAGCTGCGCTTCGATATTGTGCTGGCGCCGGCGAGAAGGGCTGCTCCCTTTTCTGCCCGTCGGCGCCGTGAACTAGACAGCGGGCAATGTATCAGTCGAAGTGCGCATGTCAAGAAAAATCGTGCAACATGCCCGACGATAAGGAGTTGCGAGCATCAGAACTGATCCACTATGGCCGATGATTTGTAGTGCGCGAACTGACCCGCATGCTACAGCTTATCTGGGTGGACGAGTTGGGCCACTAGATGAAGAACGAAGCCTTCGAGCGGGAAGTCGTTTCCGCGCCCCGACCGCTAGGAACTGTCGCGCACCTCGTTGGCCGGCGCGCACTATGTCGACGTCTTCGTGCGCGGCTGCAATGGTGACATGGTGTTCATGTCCCGTCCGCGCTTGATTGAACGCCCCTGTTTGCGGCCTTCCCTGCCGCCCCGGTCGGTGCTCTCCGTCGAGAGCCGGCGGCCGCGAATGAGGAAATGAGCCGTTCAACGATTGTTGAACGGAATTCATTCCGTTTAGCGTCAACAGGCCGGAAGGTCCCAGTCTGACCCGCGCGAAATCCGTATTTTCCGAGCCGCGGGGCTACCTAAAAGCCACGGGCGCACCGGAAAAAACATGCCTTAGCGAAGTGCGTAGCCATTGCTTGATTTCGCGGATGCCACGCCCGGCTGCGCAGGCCTCTTCACCCCACGCTCTGAGGTAAATGCTCTTGCCGGACATTGTTACTTTTCTTACAGTCCGGCCCGCCAGATTGAAGAGCTTGCGATCATAGGACCGGGACCGCGCCGCCAGTGCGCGGTGTGTGTTTCCTTGCAGGGAGGCCGTTATGCGCGTGCTGATTGCCGATTTCGACCTGTTTGCCAAGGTCGGGGGCGGCCAGACCTTTTACCGGGCAATCATCGAAAAGAACCCGGAGATTGATTTCTACTACCTGACGAGCGACGAATCGGCCGGCGCACGCCGGCCGGCAAACGCGCATCCGGTGCCCTACCAGAAGCAATACGAGGCAGCACAATGGAACCGCTACTGCGACGTGCTTCCGCCGCGCTGGGCACTCGGCAGCATGTTACTGGCCAGCAACATTGCTTACTCCGTCCGCGGGCTGGAATTCGACGTCGTCGACATGCCCGACTACGAACAGCTTGGCTACAGCTTGCGGCCGGCGCTCAAGTGGCACGGCGTCCAGGTCGGCAAGCTGGCCCTCTCGATGCACGGCACAATCTCCACGACCCTGAGCCTGAACTGGGGCAGCGACGGAGAGCTTTCACGCGCGCTGGTGCTGCAAGAAGAGATGCAGTATCAGTCGGTCGACGTGCGCTACGGTCTCAGCAAGACGTATTTGGACGAGTGGCGGGCACGCTTTGATTTGGCGAGCCACTATCTCAGCCCCTTGAAGTTTTTGGACTTGCCCGAGCCGAAACGCGTCGCGTCGTCGCACCGCTCTGCCGACCTGCTGTTCGTCGGCCGGACCGAAAAACGCAAAGGGCCTGACGTGCTCGTCGAGTTGGCATGGTGGCTGCGTCGCGGCTCCTATGGCAAGGTCCAAATCATCGGTCCTGACAGCCACGGCCTGAACGGCCTCAGCTCTGAACACTACCTTCGCGATCTGATTCAGCGTCGCTTCGGACATCAAGAAGTCGACTTGCTGCCGGCGGCAACGGCTGCGGAGCTGAAAAAACGCTTCGCCACGCGCGTGGTCACGGTGTTGCCCTCGCGTTACGATACGTTCAACCTGGTGGCCGTGGAGTCGCTGCTGGCCGGTTGCCCGACGGCCATCGGCAGCGGCGCGGGTGTGTGCCGTTTTCTCGACGAAACGTTCCCCGGCGTTCCCTACCTGCCCATCGACATGGATCAGCCGCTGGCCTGCCTGCCAGAGCTGGAGTCGCTGCTGGCGAACTACGACGATTATCGTAACTGCCTGGTCGAAGCGCTTCAGGAGACCAAACCCCAGGTCACCGGCCCCAGCCTGGCCGAGATTTATGCCAGCCATCCCACGTTTGACGCCACGGCGCGCGAAGAGGCCGCCGAGTGGCACCACTTGCTCATGGACCATAAGCCCGCGGGCACACTGCTCGACGCGCTGCGCGGCGATGCGCGCGACTTCCTCCACAGGCACACCACCGCAGAGCTGCGCCGCACCGTAAAGGGCTGGCATCCGCGGCGCCTTGCGGGACGCGCCAAGCGTGCCTGCCTGGAAAAACTGCGGAACGGACCCTTGCGCCAGCGCTCGCAAAGAACGGCCTTGCAACAGCAAGCGCGGAACTTCGCCGCCCGCTATCATGCCATTGGCTGGATGGCCGAAAACAACGCCGACGAGCTGCAGATCAAGCTGCACCACACCGCGCAATTGATCTCCGATCTGCGCATCGACCGTGTGCGGTTGTGGCGCGAGATGGCGCGGCTGGAACAGTTGCGCGAAAACGACCTGGTGGCGGCCACCTACCGCTTGCGGGCCATGCGGCTGGCCGGCGGGGATCGCTTTCACGATCTGCCCTGGGTGACGCGCACGCTTGCCGAGGGCGGCTTTCAGCGAGAAGCCGAAGCGGTACAGGCCATGTATTCGGCCTCGGACAATCGCGACACTCGCTGTCAGGAGTTGCTGGAAAAAGCGCTCGATAGCCACAGAACATATCGCCCGCAACCTTTCGAGCTGGTGGACGACCGCCGCTCGTCAGGCCGCTGCCGCGTTTCGGTCGTCGTCTCACTGTACAACGCTGCCGACAAGCTGCCGCTGTTCTTGCAGACGCTGGGCTTGCAGACGCTCGTTCGTTCGCGCCAGGCCGACGTGGTGCTCATCGACAGCGGATCGCCAGGCGACGAATACCGGGTCTTCCGCGACTGGGCCGAGCGCAGCGGCGCCTCGGCGGTCTACGCTCGTTCGAGCGAGCGGGAGTCGATTCAGGCGGCCTGGAACCGGGGCATCGAACTGGCCCACGGCGACCATCTGAGCTTTCTGGGGGTCGACGAGGCCATTTTGCCGCATACCCTCGAATTGCTGGCCGCCGAGCTCGATGCCGATCCGCGGGTGGATTGGGTACAGGCCAACAGCCTGGTAACCAACGTCAACAAGCAAGGTCACTGGGTGAGCGACATCATGACCTACGATCGCACGAACTACGATCAGCCGCTCGTCTACCTGGAAACGTGTTATTTGTCTTACGTGGGCGCGCTTTACCGGCGCCGCATTCACGATCGGTTCGGTTATTACGACGCCAGCTTTGGGGCCGCCGGCGACACGGAATTCAAGAACCGCGTGTTGCCATACATTAAATCGCGCGTCATCCCGCGCACGCTGGGCATATTCTGGAACTACCCGACAGGGCAAACCACGTGCAGCCCGCGCGCAGAAATCGAAGACCTGCGCGCCTGGTACCTGCACCGTACGTTGGGCGGCGTGCGCTATGCTCTGCAAAACCTCGACCTCTCGGCGGCGGAGAGCCTGCTTTATTCGTCGCTGCAATACCGCAAGTCGTATTGCCGACATTGGAGCACGGACATCGAGTACGCTCACAATCTGGCCGAGTTCTTGCGTGCGGAGCACGCCGATACTTCGGCCGTCGAGTTGTATGACGGCGTCTGTCGGTTGTTGGAAACCTACCGGCTGCTCGATTGCCTGCCTCACGTTTCACAGGAATCGCTTTACGAATCGCTGACGCAGGCCAAACAGATTGCACGCCAGGTCGCCGAGCAGCATCGCCGCTTGGCCGTGGCGCCTATTGAACCGGTCTACGACGTGTTCAACGACAACCGGCACGAACAGCACAACCACATTTGGCGCGCCGCGGCGTAGCGGCTTAAATGCACCCCTTACGCACCAATGCGCAAAGGAGTTTTCGATGACATCATTCCGTTCCGTCGTCCCTCCCCGCACGCGCCAGTTCATCAAGGAGGCGATCGGGGTCGAGCGCATCAATCGGCACCTTTGTGAACTCGATCGCAAAATTGCGGCCGTGTCCGCCGAGGCCGTTTCGGACCTGGCCGCTCGTACTTGCAGCCTGGAGGCCCGGCTGCGCGACCCGCGCAAGGAGTTTCCGACGGCATATTGGTACGACAGAAGCTACGCCGAGCCGTGCGTGGCGCTGGCCCTGCGAGATTTGTGCCGGCCGGGCAACGTCGTGTTCGACGTCGGCGCCAACTGCGGCGCGCTCTCGATTCTCATGTCACGTCTGGTGGGACCACAAGGCGTCGTCTGCTCGTTCGAGGCCAGCCGCCGCATCGTCGATAAGTGCCAATACAACCTGGCCGTCAACGGCTGCCACAACTCACAGCTTTTTCATCGCGCCGTCTATAGCCGCTCGGGCGAAACGCTGAAAATCTACCATGGCACGCACCTCAACGACACCGTCGTGCAAGAATTGGCCAACACGCAAAACTACGATACGGTCGAGACCGTTTCCCTCGACGACTTCGTCGCCGAGCTCGCCCTGCGCCCCAAGGTGATCAAGATGGACATCGAAGGCGCCGAATTCGACGCCTTGCTCGGCGCCCGCGGCACCTTGGCCGACGACCGCCCCATTCTCATCCTGGAACAACAACCGAGCGACACGCGCTGCCTCGATTTGCTCAAGGAGCTGGGTTACGCGGGCATCGACCTGGCAACCTACCAAGAGGTGACCTGCGCCGCCGATTTTCCGCGGGGCGTCGACCTGGCGAACGTGCTGTTCCTGCACCGCTCGGTGATCGACGAGACGCCCTATCGACTGCCGATTGAGCGTCACCAGACGCACGCCCTCGACAAGGCGGCGTTCGAGACCGCGTCCGACGGCATCCATTTGCGAAAGCCCATCGAGTTGGATCCTGGCCGGTATTTGATTCGCACCGAATTTACGGCCGATCGGTCCGATAACGAAGCGATCGCGGGCGTGGAGGCCGACGGGGCCGTCTTGTTTCGTTATCACACCAACACGCGGTTCCTGTCGACGGCCTATCGCGACTGGGTCATCAGTCTCCCGCGGCGGCAATCGGTCGACCTTTTCATTCGCTTTCTCAACGGCACGAGCGATCCGACGCTGGCCTTCCACGGCGCCGCAATCTACCAGTTGCCACGCTTCTCGCACCCCCGGCGTGCCGGCGTCGCCTGAGGTTTGCGTGAGCGTCGCCGATTTCGAAAGACGCGGCCAGCGGAATGCGTCGCCGCCCAGCCATCGCGAGTCGGCTTTAGCCGACTTTTGTGTCTGCCACCAGCTTTAGCTGGTGGTCGGCGGCAGAGAAACATCTCTTCTGAGCCGGCTTTAGCCGGGCTTGTTTTCGGCTTTAGCCCTTGTCCGGCGTTTGGTGAAGGTGAATGAGAATTCCATCGACATCTCTTTCTCGCATCGAAAGATTGACGCCGCCGTTTTGGTAAGTAGAATCAAACTCGCGGTAGCCAGCGGAGGCCCTGCGGGCTTTCGAGTTCGTGTCAGTTCGTGCTTTGGCAGGGGCCAATCTAGGAGCTCGAAGGGAGCAGCTCATGTTTTTTTGCCGACATTCGT
>DASSFG010000791.1:0-7025 GCA_035694685.1 Pirellulales bacterium | reverse complement strand
GCTGGTGACATCGAGCACATGTGTCTGGATGCCTTCCGATCCATTCGACGCGACAGCTACTCCAAAACACCGCCTGGATGTTTCCATGGCGCTCGGTAGGGCCGCTTCAGCAGACGGGTGGCCTCGGGATCGCCGGCGACCTGCCGGCGGGCCGGGTCGTCGGTTAGCGGCCGGCCCAATTGCATCGAGAGATTCGCGAGGATGCAGGAAGCGGTCGAGATGTGTCCTTCTTCGATGTCCGCCACCGGCTTGCCGCGGCTGGCGATGGCGGCCAGGAAATCCCGCATGTGGCCTCGCGTCGCCGGCGCCGCGTTGAGCTCGATCTGAGGCTCGGTCAGGTCTTCGGGGTACTGCTCCCGCTCGAAGACGCAGTCTTTGTGGATCGCTTTCCCTTCGCCGAGAGGAATGAAATCGTAGCTCATCGTGCTCGCTTTGAGTGTCCCCTTCTCGCCATAGAGGATCGCCGCCCAAGGATATGCCGGATCGGGCGGGGTGCCCCAGGTGCGGTGCTGCCAGACGACGTTCAAGCCGTCGTACTCGAAGGTGGCGGTCTGGGTATCGCTGATGTTCGATTTGCCCCCCTTGTCGACGAGAATGCCGCCGGTCGAGTAAATCCGCTGGGGCCAGCCCAGCCCGAGCATCCAGCGCACGGTGTCGAGCATGTGGACACACATGTCGCCGACGATGCCGTTGCCATATTCCATGAACGTGCGCCACCAGCGGACGTGCGGCATCTGGTCGAAGGGCCGCAAGGGCGCAGGCCCTGTCCACATTTGGTAGTCGAACCATTCGGGCACGGACCTCTCCGGCGGGTCGCCATTGGCCCGCATGTGGAAATAGCAGCAGATGTCGACGTGCCGGATCTTGCCCAACAAGCCCGCCTCGACGATGTTCTTCTTGGCATCGATCAAGTGCGGCGTGCTCTTGCGCTGCGTGCCGACCTGGACCACGCGGTTGTGCTCGCGGGCCGCGGCCAGCATGGCCTCACCCTCCAGAACATCGACGCTGATCGGCTTCTGCACATAGACGTCGGCCCCCGCCTCGACTGCCGCGATCATCGTCAGGGCGTGCCAATGGTCGGGCGTGCCGATCAGTACAATATCGAGATCTTTCTGCTTCAGCATCTCCCGGTAATCGGTGTGCGTGCGAGGCACCTGTTTCGATTGCTGGCGCTCCGCGACGATTTTTGCGGCGCCCTCCAACTGATGCTTGTCCGGATCGCATAGCGACACGACTTCGACGGGCGCAACCTGGATCAGCCGGAACAAATCGCTCTTGCCGTACCAACCACAGCCAATCAGTCCCACGCGATGCAACTTCGGCTCGGTCGCGTGCGCCGTGTGGCACCTGGCCAAGGCCGACGCCGCCAGACCGGCGACTCCCGTCTTCAGAACGTCACGGCGATTCATGGCGAGCCTCCAATAAAGTCAATCCAGTCTTGTCGGACGTAGGTCAAAGATCCTGCGAGCCATTGTTGACTATTGAACAATGGGCGATTGCGCGCGTCAATTGCCGGCGGAACCTGACGGATGACGACGTTGGCTCCTGGCCGGGTTTGCGTTCCAAGGGCAAGGCATCTCGTGTAAAATGAAGCGACACTAGGTGTCGAAAGAGCCGCCATCATCGGAACAGCACTGTGAACCGTGCCGACTTCCAGCAACTAGCCGATTTACGAATCGCTGAGGCGTCGCTTTTGCTGGAAAACGCGCAATTTTCCGGAGCCTACTACCTTGCTGGTTACGCCGTTGAATGCGGCCTGAAAGCATGTATCGCTAAGCTTACAAAGCAGGACGACTTTCCGGACAAGGACGCGAACAAGTGTTACACCCACGACATTGAAAAGCTGGTCGTGTTCGCGCAGCTTCAGAGCCAACGTAAGACCGATTCAAACGCTGATCCCGACCTCGGAGTCAATTGGTTGATCGTCAAAGACTGGACCGAAGAGAGCCGTTACGAGAAAAAGGGGCAACCGGATGCGCAAAGACTAATCGAAGCGATCACTGACGCCAAACACGGAGTGCTCCCATGGATCAAGCAACGCTGGTAGAAAAGCACATCGACGACGGAGAAAAGTTGCTTGCGAGCCTCCGCAGCAGTGGCTTCGATGTGACCGCTGCGGCTTGGTTGAAAGCCAGTGAGGACGGCCAATGGTTCTTTTACATCGCGTCGGCTCAGGTCGATCGCGTGGGGCTCGCTGCCGCCTACCGGACGGTATATCTGACAATACAGCAGACTCAGGATTTATGGGTCGATCCGTTTGAGATCAAACTGATCGGACCAAACAACCCGATCGCGAAGGATATCCTAGACATTCTGCGTCGTTACCCAGCCCGCATCCCCACGCGCTACCGCGGGCCTCGGCTTGGGTCCATACATATCGACGAAGCGTACATCTACGCGGCGACCACTCCGTGAGTTATTGGGCGCTGGCAGCAATGAACTCGTCAAGCGTGCCGCTCGCTTCATCACGGAGAACACCACCCTCGCCGTGGTGCATCGCCAGGACCTTTGGTTTCGGCCCCCGGCGGAAGTCGAGGACGACCCCACATCCCCAGCAATCGCCGATCAAGACGAGTTTGCTTCGATCTACGTCCTTGAATTCATCTTCTTCCTGATTGTCGGGGGAGAGATGGTGATCCCATTGCTCATCATCGAGGACCGAAAAGCTCTCAAGAGGTTCGATCACAAAGTCCGTTCCACGGACCTGGCCGCCATTGTGAATGGTCAGGGCCTTTGCGAGAGAAACAGGTAAGCGAAGGCCGTTCTTCAACTCCCAGTCCCGAATTTCCCTCTCCGAGATTGGAGGCGAGTCGGGATCGGAGTCATCTCCGGGCCCCAAAACGAATCGGCAGCGGGCATTGATGTCTCCTTTGCCTGGTGGCAGCGAACGGAGAATCCTGGTATTTGCGGATCTGTGGCGCACACATGATGCACCCTATCAAAAACCTGCTCAAGCTGAACTGAAAATGGGGCATGAAGGAAGTCTAACGCGCCAGGGCGGCGGTTGCACGTTGGCCCCGGTGGTGGCTCAAAATTGTGTGGGCGGCGAAATGCCTTTTCACGCCAGTGTGGCCGCCAAAATGATTGACTTCGCGCTCGGCCGCAACCACGATATGCGGCATGAACGAGCATGACAAGTCCGACGACCGACCACCCCAAATTAACCTTTGGGGTGGTCGTGTTATTTTGCCGTCCTTCGGCTTGGCGTCAAACGCCGCGGCGCGGTCTTATGATGCGGCGGGGCTGCTCGGGAGAGTTGCCATGTTCGGCTTGTCACCAGTTGAGTTACTCGTGTGCTGCGGGTTCGTGGTGCCGCTCCTTGCCGTTTTTGCGGCCCTCATGTTCGCTCGAAGTAGCACCAAAAACGGCAGCAGCCAAAAGCTGGTGCCGTGCCCTGATTGCGGTGGCCCCGTGTCTCTAATGGCGCAAAGTTGTCCGCGCTGTGGCCGACCGCTTACGCCAGGCTCACCACCACCACCGCCTCGTGTCTAAGCCGCCCCGCCGACGCTACAATGGGTGCATGGACGACAATCAAAATGCTCCGCTGGCACGGCAGGCTCTCGCTCGCCAGCGAAGAATCGGCTTCGCCATCGGGTGCGTAGCGTCTCCCCTGCTTTGTATTGGCGCACTGGTCGCGATGGTGGTCATAATCTACATATCACATCCATTCCGACAATAGGCATGGAAGATAATCCGTACAAGGCGCCGCTTGGGAACGCCGCAGAGATCCCAAGAAATCGACATCGGCCAATCACCACCCCGGCCGGCTGTCTGTTGGCCATCGCCACGGGATTCGTGGTCGGCTTTGCACTTCTTTGGCTGACTGGGCTCGTTCGATCTTTCGACTAACACGCCGCCCTGCCTAATTCCCGCGCACCCCGCTAGGCACTGCTTGCCGGTTTTTCCATGACTCTGAGGCAAAAGTCATCACTACCCAATCAGCAACACCGTTGCCCATCTGGGGTCAACTCGCCTAAAATGCAGGTCCAATTTTGTCGTTCTGCTGCTTCGAACCAGAGACGGCTTTGCGGCGTGTTTAAGGCGTAGATGGTCGTCAGACAGAGCGGGGCCATTCAAAATCCAGTGAACGCAAGGTCGTGTGGTTCAAGTCCCATTTCCGGTACTTCAAGCCACGTCGATCGATCACACTTTGTCGCAGGCCGGATTATTGAAGACCGTCAACGTGGCCGCCCGGCTCGCCGAGCAGGCCAAAGCCATGCCCGACGCCCAAGCGGTCATCGTGCAACACCCGTCGGGTGCAGCGGGCAAATGGCGCTATGACTCGATCACCTTTCGCCAGCTCGATCAAGATAGCGATCGTGTTGCTTGCGGCCTGCGGAAAATGGGAGTGACTCCGGGTACGCGGCTGGCGCTGTTGGTCAGGCCGGGCATCGACTTTTTCACCTGCGTTTTCGGTTTGTTCAAGGCGGGCGCCGTCAGTATTCTCATCGATCCGGGAATGGGACGCCGCAACCTGATTAGCTGCCTGCAGGCGGCCAGGCCGCAGGGGTTCGTCGCTCTTTCGCCTGTTCAGGCGGTGCGGGTGCTGCTCAAGCCGCGTTTTCCGCATGCCCGGTTCAACGTGACGGTCGGTCGGCGCTGGTTCTGGCGCGGGCCGACGCTCGATGAATTGCGGTGTGAACCCTGGCACGGACCGGAGCTGGCGGCGACGCAGGCCGACGATCCGGCGGCAATTATCTTCACCACCGGCAGCACCGGACCGCCCAAAGGCGTCCTGTATCGGCATGGCAATTTTGACAGCCAGGTGGAAGAGATCCGCGATTTTTATGGCATCGAGCCGGGTGAAGTCGATCTGGCCTGCTTCCCGCTGTTCGGACTGTTTAATTGCGCGATGGGCGTGACGACCGTCGTCCCGGATATGGATGCCTCGTGCCCCGCCTTGGCCGATCCCGCGGCGCTCGTGGCGGCCGTCGACGAGTGCCGCGCCACACAATCGTTTGCCTCGCCCGCCGTTTGGAACCGTGTAGGCCCCCACTGCGCAAGCCGAGGCTTGCACCTGACAACGCTCAAGCGCCTCATGTCGGCCGGTGCCCCGGTATCGCCTTACGTGCTCGATCGCATGAAATCGTGCCTGGCCGACGGCGGCGAAATGCACACGCCCTACGGCGCCACCGAAGCGCTGCCCGTCGCTTCCATTTCGGCCGAGGAGGTGTTGTCGGAGACGGCCGAGCAGACCTACCGTGGGGCGGGCGTGTGTGTCGGGCGAAGGTTTCCGGGCATCACGTGGAAGGTCATTCGGGCCGTTGACGGACCAATCGCCAACATGAGCGACGCCGAGGAATTGCCAGCAGGAGAGATTGGCGAGCTGATTGTCCGCGGAGCGGTCGTGACGCGAGAATACGTCACGCGGACCGAATGGAACGCCCTGGCCAAGATCCTCGACGGCGAAACCTTTTGGCACCGAATGGGCGACGTGGGCTACCTCGATGACCGCCAGCGCTTTTGGTATTGCGGGCGTCTCGCGCACCGCGTGTTGACCGCCGCCGGGCCGATGTATACCGAGCGATGCGAAGCGATTTTCAACACGCACGCCGCGGTTTATCGCTCGGCCCTGGTGGGCGTTGGCCCGCGCGGCAATCAACGGCCGATCATCATCATTGAACCCTTGACCGACCGCATCCCCGAAACGGTGGCAGATCGAGAGTCGCTGGTATCGCAGATGCGCGAGATAGCCGCGTCCAGCCCGCTCACGGCGTCGATTCACGACGTGCTGATCCACACGTCGTTCCCCGTCGACATCCGTCACAACGCGAAGATTTTCCGCGAGAAGCTCGCACTTTGGGCGGAACAGGAACTTGAGTGGGAGGTGAAACGCAACGCGGGAAACCAGTGACGGGTGTCACCTACGCGATCCCGTACTTTTCCAGCAACCGGTAAAGGCTGCGGCGATTGATGCCTAAAGCGCGGGCGGCGCGGGCTTTATTGCCTTGTTCGCGTTCCATCACGTCAACGACGTGGGCTCGTTCAATCTCCTCCAGTTTGTCGCTTTGGCCGTTGAAGGCATGGCCCCCAGCGGTCGGCGACTTCACTTCCGAAGGCAGATCTTGCCATCGCACGATTTTGCCGTCGGCGAGAATTTTGGCCCGCTCAATGACGTTGATGAGCTGACGGACGTTGCCCGGCCAACTGTACGCCTCGAGCGCCTGCATCGCCTGGGGCTCAATTTCCCAACCCGGTCCCAAGAACTTGGCTACCAGTAAGGGCACGTCGCCGCTGCGCTGACGCAATGGCGGCAGTTCGAGCGACATGACGTTGATGCGATAGAAGAGATCTTCGCGGAAGCGGCCGGCCTTCACTTCGTCGGCCATGTTCCGATTGGTCGCGGCCAGCAGACGTACGTCCACACGGCACTCCTTGAGCGAGCCGACACGGCGGAACGAGCCGTCTTCCAATACCCGCAACAGCTTGGCTTGCAGCGAGCCGGGCATCTCGCCGATTTCGTCAATCATCAGCGTGCCACCATCGGCCAACTCAAACAGCCCCTGCTTGGAGCTGACGGCCCCGGTGAAAGAGCCTTTCTCATGCCCGAACAGTTCGCTTTCCAAAAGTGTCTCGGGCAGGGCAGCGCAGTTGATGACCACCATCGGCTTGCCGGCCCGCTGGCTGGCGCGATGCAGAGCACGGGCGACAAGCTCCTTGCCGGTGCCGCTTTCACCCTGAATGAGAATCGCCTTATCGGTTGGACCCGAGCGTTCGATCAACCGCAGCACTTCTTTGATGGCGGTCGACCGGCCAAGAATCTCTGAAGAGGGTTGATTTCGCTCCAGCACCGCTTTGAGCTGGCGGTTTTCCTTACGCAACTGGCGCTGCTCAAACGCCTTTTGCACGACGACTTCCAGCTCGGTCAGCGGAAATGGCTTGGTTAAAAAGTCGTAGGCGCCGCGTTTCATGGCCTCGACGGCCGTCTCGATCGGCCCTTGGCCGGTCAGCATCACGATTTCGCAGTCGGGGCTGCCGGCCTTGAGCTTGTCGAGCAATTCCAAACCCGACAGGCCGGGCATGAC
>DASSFG010000790.1:0-6822 GCA_035694685.1 Pirellulales bacterium | reverse complement strand
GCCGGCCAGATTGGTCATCATCCGCCCGCAATCGAGCATGAAAATCAACCGCTGGCTCTGATTGGCTTGAAAGTCTTTGACGGTCAGTTTTTGCCGACGCGCCGTGGTCCGCCAGTCGATGTGCTTGTAATTGTCGTCGAGCGTGTAGTCGCGCAACCGCTCGAATTCATTGTCTTGCCCGATCTTCCGCGTGCGCCGCACGCCCAGCAGGCTCAGCCGATTGGTGCGGGCCAACAGGGCGTACTCCGAGACCTGTTTCATGTCGGGGTAGACGTGGATGGTACTGGCGACTTCATAGTCAAAAAAACGTTGCCAAAGCCCCCAGCGGCTGCGCACGCGCAAGTGGGCCGAAGGCAGCGTGAACGCGCCGCGGCGGCTGCTGTGCGCCTGGTAGCTGAGCAAGGCGCGGCTGTGCGCGGCCAGCGCAAGCTGAAACTCGTCGGGCGTGGCGTGCAGCTCGGGCGGCGCGCCATCGCGCACCCATACGAACCGCGCGGACCGCGAGTAGTTGGATATCATCAGCGTCACGGGATGTGTCTGGCCCAGCGACGCCACGCGCCCCGTCTCGCGCTCGACGGAGAACGATTTCCGCCGCGGCAGCGAAAACAAGTCGATTGCCGCGACCAGTGCCAGCAAACCGTCGACGAGCAACAGCGGATACCAGGCCGTCGTGTCGAGTGCGAAGCGAGGCAGCATCAAAATGAGCGACAGCCCGGCGGGCGCCAGCGCCAAGTAAACCAACGGCCGATGTGGAAAGATGCGCAGCCAGTACGCCAATGCGCCCAGCGCGACCAAGACGACGCCCACACGGACGAAAAAGCCCAGCACTCCCTCACTGGCAACCACCAAGGCCACGATGGCGTTGCCCGTCAGCATCAAGCCCAAGCAAAGCGGTAGTGCCGCCAGCGGCCAGAAGAGTTTTGGCCGCTCGGCGTAGCGCACGTAAAGCCAGCGCACCACGATCAGCAGCGCCAGCCCGAGAACGGCGGCGAGAAGTTGGTGTCGGAGGAGCGCCAGCAAGAATTGCATGGTTACTTGAAATCGTGGGTAATCGCGATTCTAATGAAATGGGCGATACGGGTCTGTCACGCGAGGAAATTCAGGCCGGAAGTACATGACCGAAGACGGCACGAACGAACCGCCGAGCTGGCGTACGTTCTTTCGACGTGTCTTTACAAATATTGAACCGATCGTGGAACACGCGATCGCGGTGGTGGTACTTGAGTCGTCAGTCCTGGTTGTAGGCCTCGTCGCGCTGTTGCTAAAGCGATGGCTCGCAAGCCAGGAGCGCTTCGTTGACATTCTAGAGCAGGTGGACATCGTTTTCGCCATAGTCTTCCTTTGCATATTCGGGGCACACGCCACGATCGGGGTTTCCATCCGTAGTTTTCAGAGTTTGCGTGACGAGTGGAACAGGAAGTAAAATGAATCGAGTTGCAAGACGCTTGAAAGAGCAATTATTGGGTGGAGTAGTACTTGCCATCGTGCTGTTTCTTACGGTGGCGGCGGGGGCGCAACTGGAACGCACACTCTACCTGGCGCCCGTGTTCGCGTTCGTTTTAGTTGCTTTCCAGTGGCTGACTCGCTGGCGCGCACTGGCCGCTGGCCCGCGGCAAGCGGGAGGGATTGGCCAAACGGCCGTGCGCAAAGACAATATTGTTCGACGAGCATAGCGCGGTCCCGATCTGGCGTTGATTGGCGCTTAGCATATAGCGTTTTCATTGGCTTACGGATTGGCGTTTGGCCGCTAGTTGCATGGGTAGTTGTTACAAAGTATTTGGTTACAACCGCGGCACCTCGACGGACCGGATCAACTCTTCCAGAAGATCATCGACTTGCCGACCCTCCACTTCGGCTTCCGGCGTGAGCACGACCCGGTGCCGCAGGGCCGGCAGAGCAATCTCGACGACATCGTCGGGCACGGCGTAATCGCGTCCGGCAAAAGCCGCCGCCGTGCGTGCGCCGTGCAACAGCGCAATCCCGCCGCGCGGCGACGCTCCCAGGTGAAACTGCGGCCATTGCCGAGTTAGCCGCACCAGCGTATTGATGTAATAAATCAGCTTGTCGTCGACGTGTACCTGCGTGCAAAGCTGGCTGATCGCCAGGATCTCAGCCGGGTTCGTCACCGTCTCCAACTCCGCCAGCCGAGCGTCGAAATCGACCTCTTGCCGGTGCATCTTCAGGATGTCGGCTTCTTCTTCAGGCGACGGATAATCGACGCGAATCTTGAACATGAAGCGATCGAGCTGCGCCTCGGGCAGGTTGTAGGTGCCCTCCGACTCGATCGGATTTTGCGTCGCCATGACGAGAAACGGCCGGTCGAGCTTGTGGCTCACACGCTCCACCGTCACGCGGTATTCCTGCATGATCTCCAGCAGTGCCGCGTGCGTCTTCGCCGGCGAGCGGTTGATCTCGTCGGCCAACAGCAGTTGCGTGAACACCGGCCCCGGCAAAAAACGAAACTCCTGCGTCTTCATGTCGAAGATTGGAGCGCCGGTAATGTCGGACGGCATCAGATCGGCGGTAAACTGGATGCGGCCGAAAGCACAGCCCAGAATGCGGCCCAAGGCCCGCACGAACAGCGTCTTGCCCAATCCCGGCACGCTTTCGATCAACACGTGCCCCTGGGAGAACAAGGCGATGAGCGTCGACAAGACCAGTTCCTCTTGCCCGACGTAGATCTTGCGCAACTCGCTCGCGATGCGATTGAACAACCGCTCGGCTTCGGCCAGCGCGCCGTGAGGCGGCGTCGGCAGCCGGGCGGCGCCCTCGCCATTCTGTGCGGCAGTCGCGGGCGGCGCCGATGTTTCTGGACCAGGCATTTGGCCGCCGGTGCTCACGACCGGCGTGCCGCCTTGGTGTACGTCGACAGCCTGCTCCGGCGGTGCGGCAGATTGCGTCTCAGGCGGCGTTTCGAAGAAATTGAAATTTTCGTTCATTCCGGATGGTGAAGTTAACCAGGGTGGTAATCTTAACTCGCGCGGTCGCCCGGGGCGGCGGAGCGGCGAAAGCGGCCCGGCTCGCGCCGCACGGTTTGTTGATAACGAGCGACCTCGTTCGAGGCGAACACGCGGTCGCCGGTCCGCTGCAATAGCGCCGCCAAGGCGGCGATGTGGCGGCCAAAATCGGACAGGTGCGGGGCCGCCAGCGGACGCGGCCGCCCAAAAATCGGAAATCGACTGTAGCAGAAGATCAACCCTAACGCACCTAACTGCAAAAAAATCACGTTGAACGGCCAGACGCCGACGATCTCCAGCCCGGTTCGGGCCTGTTCCGGCGGCTCGTCTTCCCAGATCCGCGGTCCGTTTGGTCCGCTCTCCAAAAACACCACCTCCTGCGGCGCAGGGCCGATCTCGTCGATGAGCCGCGCCGCCAGTTTGCGGTTTTCTTGATTGACCAGCGGCACGTTGAGCAGGAACGAACCATTGACCACCAGGATCAGACAGCCGTCGTTGGCCATCTCTTCTCGGCTGACGATGGCGTCGCCGTTCGATTCGACCAGCACTTCCGCGTCGAGCGGAGGAATGAGCCGGCCGTTCAATTCGATATCGACTTTTTTCTCATCGACGTCGGAAATCCAATTGGCCAGCCCGGAGAGCGTATTCACCTGCCGTTGATTGCGTTTGCCGCGGGCCGTGAACCATTGGCAGTCTTCGTCATCGGGCATTTGGCCGCGCTCGGAAAGGTATGCGTTCTGGTCTTTTGCCAGGCGGCGCATGATTTCGGCATGCTGGCTTTTGGGCGCCGCCCCCTGGACCGCCCGCCAATAGGCCGGGGCGGCGTCGTAATCGCGGCCGATGTAGATCAGAGTGCGGCCGTCACCGTGCCGCCACCAGGCATTAAACCATTGGCGCACTTCCACCGAGGGCGGCTTGAAGTCGTCGGGCGCCCAGACGATGCAATCGGCCGTGTCATAGACGCGCGGCGAAAGCCGGGTGGCGCTTGTCACATGATGGCCCGCGGCGGAAAACATCCGGCCCAGCACCGCCGTGCCATTCACGCTGTCGCCGCCCAGAAGGCCCGAGCGATGGCCGTACGAGGTTTCGATGCCTTCGCTGCAACCGGATAAGGCGAGAGAGGCGGTGATGAGCGCCGCCCAAATTCGGTTGTGGGGGACGCCACGTTTCTTTGCATCCCGCAACGGCTTATTGGCCTTCGTACCATTGCAAATTGCAAATTGCAAATTGCAAATTGTAAATTGGACATGATGACGGGGCGCCGATCCGCCAGCGCCTGAAAATCCAAAATCCAAAATCCAAAATCCAAAATTCCTCATGCCGGCGCCTGCCCTGCGACCAGCGCATTGAATTGGCCGAGTTGCAGCCACACCGTTTCGAAGCGGGAGCGGTCGAGCGTATGCCCGCCGAAAAACACTTCTTCGAAGGCGATCATCGAGCGTTCCACCAGGGTCCGCAGCGGCGGCAGCCGCCGCAGATCGCGCAAATACTGGCGGTTCGTCTTGCCTTTCGCCAGTCGGATCACCTGCCGGCGGTCCATCTCGACGAGCTGGTAACTGAACAGATAGATGATGGCTTCGCCGTACTTGCCTTCTTCATAGAGCCGCCTGGCTTCGGCCAGCAGGTCGATGTCGCCGCGGCGGATGCGAAACGGCAACGCCTCGATGCGGGCGGCGTCGTCGACGGCCGTCTGCTTCAGACGGTGAGAGCCAGCCGTGCTCAACGTCTCTTCCCGGTTGAGATACGCTTTGATCAGCAGCCAGATGACCACCGCCAGGACCGCTACGAACGCGGCAAACATCAGCCATTCCCAGCCGGAAACACCGAACGAGAAGTTCGTCTTGCTTCCCTGCGGAAGGTCCCACGGCTCGCTGACGTGTACCGGCTTTAGAGCGTCTTCCTGCTTGTCGTACCAGGGGAAGCCCTCGCGGCCGAGCGCCTCGCGAGCCTCTTCCACGCCCGCCGCCTGCTCGGCGCACGCCCACCGTGCGGAGCCAGCCGCCCCCAGCAGCGCAACGAGCGATGCGGCGATCCTTGGAATGATGGAAATGCTGGCTGCGGTTTGCATTAGGGGCTGGAATGAAAGCCGTATGATACCACCTTTGGCATCGGCGTGCGCGCGATTCTGTCGTACGGGCCTCGTCGCCAAACCGCTTCACGCGGCCCAGCCGCGAAACCGGCGATTCCTCGCCAAGAGGTGAGGTGGGCGCGGCGCCCACCTGCTTTCGAACCGTTTCGACGGACCACCGATCGCCGGCGAATTATCGTTGTCAAAAAAGAATTATCCTTGTCAAAAACAACGTCATTGCGGTGCGATGTTAGCGGCGCAAAGCCTGGTATCTGTTGGCCTTGCGACGGGCCACTGGGCCGATCAAAACATCGCGCCGCAACCATAAATCTAGGGGGGATGTGTGGCGAGTCTTTTGAAATGTTGCTTTTCGATTGGTTCAATTGAACAAAGCATTAGTTCAGTTCTCATTCTCCCCTGCAACTGGCTTGGTCTGTTTCTATTTGCGCCGTGCTCCCTTCTGCTTCCCGACTCCTGCCTACTGAAGCCTGACGCCTGACGCTTGGTCCCCTCATTCTCGCCCGCAACTGGCTTGTCATGTCTCTGTTCTGCGCAATGCTCCGCCGCCACCTCGTCGAGGAATACGAATTGGCCCGCATTGCCGCTCAGAAACGGGGGAATCCGTGTTCCGACCCCCCTTCCAGCGAGGTAGTCGATGAGCGAAAATCCCGATTTCAACGGCGTTCGCAAATTTGCGGACGCCAAGGGGCGCGGACGCCAGGGTGGCTAAGATATTCAACGTCTCAGCACACCGCCAGCGGCCGCGGGCTGCCGACCCCGAAGCGGGTCATATTCGATAGCCCAGGGTGCAGCGCAGCGGAACCCCCGGTCTGATATGCTCCACCTTTGACGTTCGCCGAACACCTGACGAGAATACGACAGTGCCCCTCTCCGGAGTTTGCTCATGACGCACATTGTCGCAATCGAACTGGAAATGCCCGACGACCTGGCGCGTTTCCGCTTGCCGCCCGCTCTCGATGCACGGCTCTGCGAACTGCTTGACCGGCAGGACCGCGGAGAGAAGCTATCCATCGAAGAACGACAGCAAGCTGAGGGGCTGGTAAATATGGCTGAAACTTTGTCGTTGCTGAGGCTACGTGCCGAGCGAGCCAGCGCAAATGGGACCAAATCCACGTGAGGAAGGTGCCAGAACGGCTTGGTCGTTTGGTTACTAAACGAGCGGCCGGGCGATGTGAGTACTGCCGCTTGGCCCAGGAAGGCCAGGAGGCCACCTTCCACATTGACCATATTATCCCCCGCAGCGCCGACGGGCCGACAACGTCCGACAACCTTGCTCTGGCATGTGTGTCGTGTTCGCTTCGCAAGGAAGCGCGACGTTCGGCAATCGATCCGTTGAGCGGACGGCGCGTGCCGCTCTTTCACCCACGGCGACAGCAATGGTCCGATCATTTTCGCTGGGACGGTACAACCGTCACGCCGCTTACGGCCACCGGCCGGGCAACCGTTGCAGCCTTGCAAATGAATCGGCCTTTGATCCTGGCGATCCGCGCCGAGGAACATCATCGCGGCCGCCATCCTCCGCCGGGGTAGAAACGACGTTCGCGAAAACGTGCAAGGCATATAGCCGCACAGCACGAGCGTTCCGTTCTAGAACTGCGTCATCCGGTCGCCAGCGCCCATCGACTTATCCAGATTTGGCTCGGCTGGGAGAGCGGTCCCGATTTGCAAGGCCACTGAAATCAAACGACAGAGGTAGAACCCCATGTGGATTTTCACTAAATACGGCTTCTTTAGTGCCGTCAGTGCTCGCCACGGATGAAACACAGATGAAACACG
>DASSFG010000789.1:0-6146 GCA_035694685.1 Pirellulales bacterium | reverse complement strand
TGCAGATTGCTGATGGCCGGCCGGCGGTCGGGCAGCAGCCACCAGGCGGTGCCCACGATGAAGGCACAGCCGATGAGCGCCGCGGGCAAACCCACCCAGGTGATGTCGAACATCTTCAAGCCTTCGGCCGGCAGATTCGTTTCACGCACGAACTTGTCGGCGGCTTCGTGGTCAGTCAGTCCCGCCTTCACACCGGCCGCAATGCGGCGTTTCGCTTCTTCCTTAATTTGTCCATCGACAACCAGGTTGGTGCTGGTGCCAATCAAGGTGCAGGTTCCGCCGAGAATGGCCGCGTAGCTTAGCGGAATCATCAGCTTCGAAGCCGCGATGCGATGCATTTTCGACCAGTCTGCCACCGCCGGAATCAGCATCGCCACCAAGGGCGTGTTGTTCATAAAGGCGCTCAAGGCGGCAGTCGGCAGCATCAGCCGCGCGACGGCGCTCACGGTCGACTTTGGACGGCCAAACAAGCGTTGGGCGATCCAATCGACGCCTCCCGTTTGTCGCACTCCTGCGCCCACGACGTACAGGACGCCGACGGTCACCATTGCCTCGTTGCCCAAACCGGCCAAGGCTTCGCGCGGATCGAGTATGCCGAACAGCACGAGCAGCGCCACTCCGCCCACGAGAACCAGGTCGGCCGGCAGGCGCGACCAGATGAGCAGCGCAAAGACAATGGCCAAGTCGAGAAGCGTGAATTGAGCGGGCGAGAGGAAGCCCGCAATATTAGCGGCAAACAACATGCATGGCTCAGCGAGCAAACGAGGAATACACGACCAAGTTGATGTTTATAGTAATCTTCGCCTGAAACACAAGGCAACTTGAAAAGGCTTAGCGCTTGGCCGGTTTTTGCCCGTAATGGGCGACCGACGCGCAGATGTTGTGTCATGGATGGCTCTGGAGTGAACTGGTCTGATTGGGGGCATGCTTGTTGCGTCCTGCGCCTGGCTGGCGGCCTTTCTGGAAGGCACACCAGTACCCAAGCAAAACTTATCAAAGGAGAGGAGCGATGCGTTTTTCACTGTTGGCCGCTTTGGCCACTACCTTAGGGGCCTTTGTATTTACCGGGTTTGCCACCGCGGCAGACAAGCCGGCCCGCGACCGCAATGCCGCAACGGCTCGGGACAACGCCGGGCAAGATGCGAAAATCGATAAGAAGACGGGGGGCGGTGCCGCCCGCGTCAGCGAAATCCGCGGCATGACGGTGCGAAACTCGCAAAACAAAGATTTGGGCGACATCAAAGACGTGATGCTCGACATGGGCGAACATGGCCGGGCCCGTTATGCGGCTCTATCCTTCGGCGGTTTCCTTGGAATGGGCGACAAGTTGTTTGCCATACCGTGGAACGCCCTGCAGTTCCGTCATGATGCGGACCACAACAAGAACTTCGTCCTCTTCGACGTCACGGAAGAAAAGCTGAAGCAGACGCCAGGCTTTGACAAAGACCATTGGCCCGACATGGCCGACCGCCGCTGGATGCAAGACGTCGATAAACATCACGGCGTCGACGTTCGAGCAGGCAACACCGAGGTCAAGGTTCGCACCACCGACCGCGACGCCGACCGAAAGTCGGAGCACGCCGACAAGGACCGTCACTTCCGGCTGCACCGCGCCAGCGAGGCGGCGGGCATGACAGTACGCAATGACAACGGCGACAAGCTCGGCAAGGTTGAAGATTTTGTCGTCGACCTGCACTCGGGCGATATTCGTTACGCGGCCCTGTCGTTCGGCGGTTTCCTGGGCATCGGCGACAAGCTGTTTGCCGTGCCGTTTGATGCCGTGCGGCTGGCGTATGACTCGGACCACGACGATTACTACATCGCCTTCAACGTAACGAAGGACCAACTCGACCAGGCTGCGGGCTTCGATAAGGACCACTGGCCAGACTTTGGCAACGAAAAATGGGCGGCCAGCAACGACGCGCATTACACGGCCCATCGTAACCGGCGTGAGACTCGTACTGGGGAAGGCACCCGCGTTAAATAGGCTTTTTTTAACCATCCGATCGCGGTCGAGCCTCCGTTCGGCCGCATGACTGCCGCCGGCGTTCTGCCTGATCCACTCGGGCGGAACGCCGGTCTTTTTGTTGCGCAATTGCAAATTGACGAGGGCGAATCTAGTGCTCTCTCTCAGCAGTCGATTGATGGATACTATGGGGTGGCTGGGACAGAGCCGCGGTCTAACGCGCAATCCGCCCAATCCGCTCCGTCGCGGCGATGCCCCGGTAGCGCGACCACCGGGGCATCGCTGGCCGGCACCGCGTTATGGTCGGGACGACGTCTGCCTCGGCCAGCTTCTGCCCCAGCCACCGCGCTGACCCATCACAGCACGGCTGACAGAGTACTAGCCGCCTGCACGTTAGACCGCTGCGGCGATGGCTTCGGCGGCGTTCCATTCCGCCCCGTCGCGCACGATGCGGCGATAAAGCGTGTCTCGCTCGATCGGCTCGCGGCCGGCTTCCGTAATCAAGCGGCAGATTTCTTCCACCGAGAGAATCTCGGGCGTCTCGGCGCCGGCATCGTGATAGATCAGCTCGTGACGCACTGTGCCGTCAAGGTCGTCGGCCCCGTACGACAGCGCGGTCTGGGCGGTGCCGATGCCGAGCATGATCCAATACGCCTTGACGTGCGGCACGTTGTCGAGCATCAGCCGGCTGATGGCCATTGTCCGCAGATCCATGAACCCCGACGGCTTGCGAATATGGCTCAGGCCGGTATTGTCGGGATGGAAAGCCAACGGAATGAACGTCTGGAAGCCGCCCGTCTCATCCTGTAGCTCGCGCAGGCGAACCAAATGGTCGATGCGATGATAGGCGTCTTCGATGTGTCCATAGAGCATGGTGCAGTTGGTGCGCAGGCCCAGTTCGTGCGCGGTGCGGTGAATGTCGCGCCAGTTGCGGGCATCGGCCTTGTGCTCGCAGATCCTGTCGCGCACTTCAGGATGGAAGATTTCGGCGCCTCCCCCCGGCATGCTGCCCAGGCCGGCGTCGATCAACTCTGCGAGAATGTCGCGTACCGGCCGCCTGGTGAGGTGCTGAAACCAGTTGATTTCGACGGCGGTCCAACCTTTGAGGTGCAATCGCGGGTAAGCATCGTGGAGCAGGCGAATGACGTTGAGATACCAATCGAACTTCATCTGATGGTGCAGGCCGCCGACGATGTGCATCTCGGTGCAGCCCGCCTCGACCGCTTCGCGTCCGCGATCGAGAATCTGCTCGTCGCTCATCAGGTATCCTTTCGGATCGCGGAGGTCGGAGCGGAACGCGCAGAACGTGCAGCGATAGACGCAAACGTTCGTGGGATTCAGGTGGGTATTGATGTTGTAATAGGCGTGGTTGCCGTTGATCCGTTCGCGCACCAGGTTGGCCAGGTCGCCGAGGTCATTGAGATGCACTTCGGGCTGGTAGAGGTAAACGCCCTCGTCGAGCGAGAGCCGCTCGCCTGCCACAACTTTGTCGCGGATGGATGCAAAGGTCGGTGTGTTGCTGGAAGCCATCGTGAATGTCGTCTTTGGTCGTTGTTGCAGCGGCTATTTTAATGCCCGGTGAGCGCCTCGGAAAAGGGCCCAGTCGAGAATGTCTACGCGTTAACCGCGATGGCAGGCGGCGAATTAACAGTCCTGTCTGCCACCGCCAGCAAAAAAGGGCCGGTTCGTAGCCCGCTAATGCAAAATGCAAAATACAAAATGCAAAACAAGAAATGGCGCAAGCGGCCGCGCCGTCGTGCGGCGCCTCCATTGTGTCATTTTGCATTTGTCATTTTGCATTTTCCATTTTGAATTGCGTCGCTCTATCCCTTGCGGCAGGGCCGCGCCAGGGCGTTCTGTGAATCAGAATCGACGCTCCATCGGTGCGCGACGGAACGCCACAGAGGGCGTTCCCTACAGACGACCAACCCGACTTTTTTGGCAAAGCGCTAGCCTTGCGGCTTCGCGACTTCGGCGGCCAGGCCCGTGAATAAGGCTAGTTGCAGTTCCCGCAGCCGCGAGGCGTGGCCATGGCCGGCCTGGCCGCAAAGGGCAGGCAATAGCAAGCGCTGGTCGAGAAAGAGAAGCGTCGGATCGGTAAGCCCATGGTGTCGGGCGACGCGCAGCAGCAGATGTTCGTCGCGACGCGCGAGTCCGTGCAGGCGACAGAGATCCCGGAACAACGCCCGAGGATTGCTCTCGTTTGGTCCGGCCTGCGGCTTCATGAACAGCCGCGCCAGGCCCCAAACGCTGACGAAGAACAGGCAAAAGACCAGCAGTGCAGTCGCCAGCCCGTTGGCGTCGAACGATTCTTGGCGACCGTGCATGCCGCGCATCACGTTGCGAATCGCTTGCTGGTCGGCGAAGAGCAACGGCAAGGACGATAAAACGCTGGTGTGCGCCATTTCAGGGCTCCATCTGGCCGGCGGCAGACAACTCCTGGGCCAACTGCCGCTTGTCGGCCAAGGCTTCTATCTCGGGATGACGTCGCAACAGCGCATCCAGGCTCTCGGCGGCGGCTTCGCGCACGGTGACGCTGCTATCGTGCTCAGCCTCACGTAGCGCAAGGTAGGCCTCGACCGTGTTGGACTGGCCGAGGGCCCGCGCGGCCTCAAGCCGCACCAGGTGATCTTCGTCGGCCAAAAGAGTGACAATCGTCTCTGCGACCTCTTCGACCATCTGCATGACCTGGGCCACTTGCAACGCGCGAATGCGACGTCGCCGCGATGGCGCCACCATTTCTTCTAACAGAAGCGGCGCCGCGTTGGGGTCGACCTTGCGCACCAAAGCGCCTGTGCTCCGCCGCACCTGGTCTTCCAGCATGTCAAAAGCTGCCAGATAGCGCGTAAAGCTGAACTCCGACAAGCTTCGCCGGGCGGCCTCGCGCACCACCGCGTGGGGACTGTCCGTCAGTTCCAGCAAAATGGAGACGGCCCCGGGAATGCCGCGCTCCCGCAATTGCTCGACGACGGCTGCTTGCACTTGAGGATCGTCGTCGGCGAGGGCCTTCAGCGCGACGTGGTTCGCCTCGTTGCCGTGAAACTGGGCCAGCGCGACGGCTGCCGCCCGGCGTCCTCCGTCGGCGCCCTGGCACACAAGGCTGGCGATCGTCTCAAAGGCTTCTAACCGGTTCATGCCGGAGGCCATCACCACCTGAACGGCGGCGTGTTGAGCGGCGTCGTCGAGCACGCTCAGCAAGGATTCGCCGGGCTGCAGCCAGGCGAAGTGCTCGATACGGGCCAGGTTGCGTTTGGCGACCGCCGAGGGCTCGCTGCCGATCTTTCGCAAAAATGCGTTGACGAAGGCTGGGTCACGGCGATGGGCGATGGCGGTCAAGGCCGCCGACGGCGCCTGCGGGTCTTCCAAGTACCCTAGTAACAGTCGCAACACGCCCGGCCGGGCACTGTGGGTCATCGTGTCGATCAGCGGGCGATAACTGGCGTGCAGCGGGTCGAAGAGGAGTTGCTTCAGCGTGGCGTTTTCGCGCTGGGCCAGCATGGCAAACGCCTCGATCGGCTCAGTGCGGCGATGCCGTGCATATCGCATCACAGAACCTTCCAGGCTGGCCACCAGATGATTGCGCAAGGTGCGCGGGTCTTGCCGTGGCTGGAAGTTTCTGGTGCCGGCCAGATCTTCGTAAAACAGGTCGGCCAGCTTGATGGCCGTTTCCGCGGCCAGGGCGGCGCTGGGGCTGGCATCGTTCTCCAGCAGGTTGATCAGTGCGGGCATCAGGTCGTATTCGTGGAACCAGAGAATTGCCCGGCAGCTATTGGCGCAGCTCTGCCGGTCGCCCGAAAGCAAGGCGTCGCGAAGGGCGTGCGACATGGTGCCGCGGTACTCGTGCAGAATGTCGCGCCACCTGGGGTCGAGGTCGTGCAGGCGCCGCAAGAGCTGCTGGTGCCCGGCAAGGCTATGGCGTTTGAGCAGTGCGCGAAGTGCCGCGTCGCGAATGGCGGTCTCTTCGGAGTCGAGCGCAGCCAACAGCGCCGTCGTCGCGGCCTCGTTCTTGGTCCGCGAGAGCAACTCGAACGTCGCGTTTAGCCCTTCGTTCTTCGCCGCCACCAAAACTTCCTCTTCGTCAAACGTCGCTTGCCCGGCGGCCTTACGCCGGGTATGGCATCGTAAGTGTAGGTCGCAAAAAAAGGACTTAGGTCTTAGGTCTTAGGTCTTAGTCTCTAGG
>DASSFG010000788.1:0-8220 GCA_035694685.1 Pirellulales bacterium | reverse complement strand
GACTGCTCTCTCCGCTACTGACAAGAACGGTCGCTCCGCGACGAAGGAAAGCGGCGATGAATCGCCGCACTCCAAAGGCCGTCAGCTACAATAGCGCCGGGAGAGAGATTGACGATGTTTGACGCGGCCTGGCTCGACGTGCTGAAGAAGGTGCCGTGGGCCTGGCTGCACATCGCCGCGGACTGGGCGATCCGTCTCGCCATGCTGCTCTACGTACCGCGTCGGCGCAGCGCATCGTCGGCGCGGGCCTGGCTACTCTTGATCTTTCTCTTTCCCTGGCCTGGGTTGATTCTTTATTCCTTTATCGGCCGGGCCTATCTGCCGAAGCGCCGGTCGAAGCTCCAACTGCGCGCGGTGGAATTGATTCGCGAGTTGCGCGAGCGGTTTGTCGCTGGCGCCCACCTGACCCGCCCGGACATATCGGAGCCGTTGACGCAGGCAGTCGCGCTCGCGGAGCAGCTTGGCGACTTCGGCATCCTGGGCAATAACAGCTTCGAGCTGATGGGCGACTATGATCAGTCGATCGAGCGGCTCATCGCCGACATCGACGCAGCGGCGAATCACGTCCACCTCCTCTACTACATTTATGCCGACGATGCTACCGGCCGGCGCGTGGCCGACGCGCTCGTTCGCGCGACGGCCCGCGGCGTGCAATGCCGGTTGCTGCTCGATGCCATGGGCTCGCGCAAGGCGTTGCGTCGCCTAGCGCCCGCTTTGCGCCAGGCCGGCATCGAAGTCGTCTCGGCTCTGCCGTATCGCTTGTGGAACCGCAATCGGGGCCGCCGCGACCTGCGCAACCACCGCAAGATCGCGGTCGTCGACGGCCGCATCGGATTTGTCGGCTCGCAGAACGTCATTAACGCCGACTTCAAGCGTGGCCTGGTGTACAAGGAATTGATCGCCCGGCTGACCGGCCCGGTCGTCGGCCAGTTACAGGCAGTTTGGCTGGTCGATCGCTATCTGGAAACCGAACACATCTTGCGCGACGACGGGCTGTTCCCTAAGCCGCTTGCCACCGGGCAATCGGCCGCGCAATGCCTGCCCAGCGGACCCTTGTACCGCCGCGCCAACGTCGAGCGCACGCTAGTGGCCCTGATCCATGGCGCACGCCGCCAGGTGGTCATCACCACGCCTTACTTCGTGCCTGACGAGCCGCTGGTGCAGGCCCTGCAGACGGCCGTGTTGCGCGGCGTCGATGTTCGCTTGATTGTCTCCCAGGCGCGCGACCAGGCATTGGTCTGCCTGGCTCAGCGGTCGTTCTACGATGAGCTGTTGGAGGTGGGCGTGCAGATCTTTCACTACCAGCCTTCCTTTTTGCACGCCAAGCACGTGACCATCGACGACGATGTGGCGCTCGTCGGCTCCAGCAACATCGACATCCGCTCCTTCCGCCTGAACTCCGAGATCAGCCTGCTCATCTACGATCGCGAAACCGTGGCTCAGCTTCGCGCCATCCAAGCGGAGTATCTCAACGCCAGCCTGCCCTTATCCTACGCCGAATGGCTCAACCGTCCCATCTTTGAAAAACTCGCCCAGAACACCGCCCGCATGGTCGACTCGGTGCTTTAACCATGTAGGGTGGGACAAGCGAGTGAAACGAGCGCCGGCCCACCACGCATTCTATCGCAGTCGCACTCGTTTTGGTAAATTCGCGCCATGAAAGCGTTTGCTGCAGTGGAGGAGCCAGATTATGCCCGTAATGACAGATGAAGTTGCCAGTTTGTGCCGCGAGTTGCTTGCCCCGGGCGAGGTCTCGCCGCCCAAGACGTTAGAGGAATATCTGGCCGCCATTCCTCGTCTCGAATCGCTGGGCGATGTGCCGCGTGGAACGGCGGTGCTCGTGCGCGGCGACGTCGATGCCAAGCCGGGAGCAACCATCGGCGAGGGCGATATCCGGCTGCGTTCGATGGTTGATACGCTCGCGTTCGGACGCCAGCATGGCTGGAAGCAGGTCGTCTTCGGGCACATCGGCCGCAAGCCGGAGGGAAGCCTGAAGGCGGTGGCGAAGCGTCTCGCGGAGCTGCTGAAGACGGAAGTGCCGCTGGTGACGGACTGGCTGGATGAAGCCAATCTAAGAGTTGCCGATCAGGCCGCCAAGGCGGTGGCGGCCGCAGCGCCCGGCAGCGTGTTCGTGCTGGAGAATACGCGCCGTTATGAGATTGAGCGGGTCCTCTGGGAAGCAAAGGCCGAAGATGCGGACCGACTGGCCAAACAGCTCGCGAAGTTTTCCAATTCGCTGGCAGAAAAGGTGGCACGCGTGTACGTCAACGAGGCACTCTCGGCCGGCAGCCTCGATACGTCGACTACCGTCGTGCCGCTGGCGATGGACCGTGTGGCTCTGGGCAAGTACGTCGCGGGCGAATTCGACGGACCCATGCGGCGCTGCCTGGCGGCCCAGCTCGTGGTTTTTAGCGGACTCAAAACCGACAAGCTCGACGATCTGCAAGCCATGATCGCCCGCGGCACGATCCGCTGGGTCTTCACGGCCGGCTCGCTAGCGATGGCGCTCAAGAAGGCCGCCGCCGAGCTCGACGGCAAGAGTTTTTCGCTGGGCGTGGCCGAAGATCCGGCGCATCAGGATAAACCGTACTTCATCGAGAAGTCGCGCATCGAACAGGCCACGAAAATGCTGCGCGAGGGGCGCTCCAAGGGCATCCGTTTCGTGTTGCCCGTCGATTTCGTGCTGCAAGATGGCCGGGCAAGCGAGACGATTGGGCCTGGCGACCAGCAGTTCGACGTGGGCCCGAAGACAAACAAGCTGTTCGAGGAGCAAGTAGGCGCTTTCATCGCCGAAGCCAAGGCGTCAGGCAAGCCTGCGGTGGCGTTCCATAACGGGGTGTTTGGCATGTTCGAGGATTCGCGGTTTGAAGACGGTACCCGGCACTTTATGGGTCAGCTCAAGCGCATGAAAGACGCGGGTATTGAGGTCTACGTGGGCGGCGGCGAGGGAGGCGCGGCACTAGAACGTTACGGCCAGCCCGACTGGGTCACGCACATCTTCACCGCCGGCGGCACCGTGCTCAACGCCCTGGGCAGCAACCCCGTACCTTATTTGCAAGCGCTGGACATGGCAGCGCGCTCGTAGGGCCGTTGGAGTGCGGCGATTTATCGCCGCTTTCGTCGGTCGCGGAGCGATGTTGTTTCGTCGTGCCGGTTCGTGCTCTCCGGCCGACGCATCAAAAGAAAGCGGCTCCGCCGCAGGCCAAAGCGGCGATAAATCGCCGCACTCCAAAGGGTTGCGACCCAAAGGGCCTACTTCTCCAATTCGGCGATGTACTGGAAGTCGTCTTCCAGCGAACGATAGAGGTTCTGGTATAAGGGAAAGGCCCGGTTGTAGTACCGCTGGGCAAGCCGATTAGGCGCGGTCTCTTTGACGACGTGAATGGTTGCCCGGCAAGCTTCGCGCACGTCGCGAAAGGCGCCGCCTCCTACCGCCGCCAAGAGCGCCACACCGTAAGCGGCGCCTTCTTCGGCGTTCAGTGTGACGACCTTTTGGCCGAATACGTCGGCCTGGATCTGCCGCCAAAGCTGACTGCGCGAACCGCCGCCGGAAGCGCGAATCTGCCGAACGGGTACGCCCAGGCCGCGGATGATTTCCAGGCTGTCGCGCAGCGAATACGTCACCCCCTCCATAATCGATCGCACCAAATGGCCGCGCGTATGGGCCAACGTCAGGCCCACAAAACAACCTCGTGCATTCGGATCGGCGTGCGGCGTGCGCTCGCCCGACAAGTAAGGCAGGAAGAACAGGCCCGCACTGCCCGGGATGATTTGCTCGGCCTCTCGCGTGAGCGCCTCATACGGATCGACGCCCGTCTTTCGGGCGGCGGCCATCTCGGCCTGGCAAAGCTGATTGCGAAACCACTGCAACGAGCCGCCGGCCGACAACGTGACGCCCATCATGTGCCATTGCCCGCGCACGGCGTGACAGAAAGTATGAATGCGGCCTTCGGGGTCATATTTCAGCTCGTCGCAATGAACAAACATCACGCCGGACGTGCCGATGGAAGTACTCAGAACGCCCGAGGTGACAATGCCGTTGCCCACCGCTCCAGCGGCGCAGTCGCCCGCGCCGCCCACCACGCGGCAGTTGGTCGAAAGGCCCAACTCGCCGGCTACGGCCGGCGTGAGCGTGCCGGTCACGTCTTCCGATTCATAACAGCGGCCGAATAGATCGGCATCGAGCTGCAGCTTGCGCAACAGCGGCCGTGACCAGTCGCGCTTTGCGACGTCCAACAGCAGCATGCCGCTGGCGTCGCTGACCTCGGTGGCGTATTCGCCGGTCAGCCGCCGGCGGATTTCGTCCTTGGGCAAAAGTACCTTGTGCAGGCGATCGAAGTTTTTCGGCTCTTGATTGCGCAGCCAGAGGATTTTCGGGGCGGTAAAGCCGGTGAGCGCGGGATTGGCCACCATTTGAATCAGTTTGCGCCGCCCACCGGCCCGCTCTTCGATTTCGGCGCATTCTGCGGCAGTGCGCTGGTCGTTCCACAGCAAAGCGCGACGGATGACGCGGTCGCGTTTGTCGAGAAACACCGAGCCGTGCATCTGTCCCGACAGGCCGATGGCTTTCACGTCAGCCGGTTTGAGCCGGGCTTTCTTCACGACCGCGCGCACTGTCGTGACGGTGGCGCGCCACCAGTCGTCGGGATCTTGCTCGCTCCAGAGCGGTTGGGGGTGATAGCAAGGATAGGTCTCCGTCGCCTCGGCCAGGATTTTACCGCGCTCGTCGATGGCAAGTGTTTTTGTGCCCGAGGTGCCGATGTCAATGCCAAGGAACGTGCTCATACGGCGGGATTGTAACCTCGACGCGCGAACCCCCGCAACGGGCGCGGCGTATTTGTTGCGACTCGCCAACCTAGCATGCGCTCTGCGCTCCTGCTACGATTGGCCCAAGTTTCTTTGAACAATCCCGTAGCTATAATAGGTTTGGACGTTGGCACAGGCAGACGGTGCGCATCGAGGCCGTTTCCAGGCTCAGGGAGGCAAAGGACGTGGGTTGCAGGAGTCGGAGAGTTGGGCGCAGGAATTTCCGCTAACGGCGTCCGAAGGGCACGATCTACCTATTCCCCAAATTTTTAACTGACGAATTGGAATACACGGCCGCCGAGCAACTGTGGGCGCGTGTTTGGGCGCAAGTCGCGGAAGACGATCGTCTTCGGGGGGGCTGGCGCGCGCCGTGGTTCAAGCCCCAGCCGCCTAATGATGGGAATCCCATTTTCAGCGCGATATCCGAAAGCCAGCGCAAGGCGATACGGGTAATCCAGTATGAGCCGACTTCCGAAGACGAGGAATTTGACTACTGGTTTGATACCTTCGGTGGCGAAGCGACTGATGCTGACTCGATTCGCGAATTGGTTATCGCGTGCGCTCTGTCGGTGGAAAGTGCCGAGGCGGCCGGTAAGCTGATCTCGTCGTGGGTTAGAGGCGTGTTGACCGACTGCGCCACAACAGGCATCTCAACGGATGCTAACGCCAGGCACCCTTAAGTTGTCTTGCGGCAATGCTAGACGATTCCACAAGAGAAGGAGATATCGCTGAAGCTTCTTGTTCGGTATTGGTGGGCAGTGCCCACCCTACTTTTTTTGGGTTGCACCGCGGAAAAGCAGCATGGCGGCGAAGCAGCCGCCGAAAAGGAGCTGCCGTGGAAGGGCGTCACGCTGCGCCTGGCGGTAGCCGGTGACGCCCGTCTGGCCGAGGCCATCGGCCGGCTGCGAAGTGAATGGCAAGCCACGACCGGCGCCGAGTTGGAGGTCGCAGAAATGACGGAGTCGGCGCTCATCGGCGACAAGCCGCACGCGGCAGACGCCATTATTTATCCCGCTTACGATTTGGGCGTGCTCGTCGAGCGAGGCTGGTTGCTTGCGTTGCCCGAGAAATCGCTCAATAGCGATGAGCTGGCCTGGGCCGAAATCTTCGAAGCCGACAAGACTTTCGATGCCAGTTGGGGCGCGGTCAGCTATGGCTTTCCTCTCGGTTCGCCCACGTTTGTTTGCTGCTACCGCAAAGACCTGCTGGCCAAGCTCGATCGCCAGCCGCCCCAGAGCTGGGCCGAATATCAAGAACTCAGCGAGGTTCTGGCAGACCGCGAGAAACTAGGCGACGCTGCCCCGGCGACCGACGCACCTTGGTCTGGCACGATGGAGCCGCTGGCCGAGGGCTGGGCCGGATTGACGCTGTTGGCCCGTGCGGCCGCGTATGCCAAACATCGCAATCATTTTTCCACGCTGTTCGACATGCAGTCGATGGATCCGCTGATTGCCGGTGCGCCGTTTGTTCGCGCCTTAGAAGAATTGACGGCGGCCAGATCGCACATGCCCGAGGAGGCGATCGACGCCTCACCGCAACGTGTCCACGAGACACTGCTGGCCGGCCAGTGCGGAATGGCTCTCACCTGGACCTCAGGTGCGTTCAACGAAGAACCGGTAGCGGAAGCACCGACATTTGAGGAGTCGGCGACAGCTAAAAGCCTGGAGATCGGCTTCGTTGAATTGCCCGGCTCGCCGCAGGCATTCAATCCGAAAACGGGAGAGTGGGACGAGCGTCGCGAAGGCGAATCGCCGCGCGTGCCACTGGTGGGCCTGGCAGGACGGCTCGGTTCCGTGATGGCCGAAAGCGCTCACGCCGACGCCGCCTTCCAACTGCTGGCATGGCTCTCCGGCCCACAATGGAGCAAGCGCGTCGCAACGGCCAGCACCGGCACGACGCTTTACCGCAAATCGCACGTCGAGGCCAGTGGCGACTGGGCTGATCCGCGGTTGGGCGATGCCGCCGCGCTGGACTATGCCGAGATGGTCGAGCGTTCGCTCTCGTCGGCCGAACTGTTTGGAGCGCCTCGCATCGAGGGTCGCGCACGCTATCTGGCGGCGCTCGACCTGTCCGTGAGAGAGGCGGTCAGCGGCAAAGCGACGAGCGAGGACGCCTTGCAAACCGCCGCCGACGAGTGGCGAAAGATTACAGCAGACTTGGGGCTCGAGCGACAACGCTCGGCGTATCGGCGGAGCCTGGGCCTGAAATGACTTTGCCTCTGCGAGTTGCTCTGATTGGCGCCGGCGCCATCGCGCGCAGCCAGCATCTGCCGGCGTGGTCGAAATTGCCCGAGTTTAAGGTGGTGGCCTTGGCCGATCCTTCCCCGGTCTCGCTGGCCGCTGTGCCGGCTGAGTTGCAGGTCGAACGCCGCGTGACCGATTATCGCGAACTGCTCGACGACCGCGACATTGACGTCGTCGATATCTGTGTGCCCAGCGCCTTGCACGGAGAGGTCGCGACGGCGGCCCTCGTCTCCGGCAAGCACGTGCTCTGCGAGAAGCCGATGGCCACCTGTCGCGCCGACGCGGCCCGCATGCTCGACGCCTGGCGCGCCAGCGGCAAAAAACTGATGATCGGACAACACATGCGTTTCGAGCCGAGCATCGCCCAATTGCGAGCGTACTTGCAACGAAACCCGCCGGGCGACATTTATTTCACGCGCGGCCAGTGGCTCCGCCGCCGGCGCCTACCGGCGCGTCCCGGCTTTACCGACCGCCGTCTCAGCGGCGGCGGCGCCTTGTATGATCTGGGCGTTCACATGCTCGACCTGGCCTGGTGGCTGACCGGCTGCCAACGGCCAATGAGCATTTCGGGGCAAACCTTCAATCGCCTGGCCCACCGACGCGACATCGGCAGCGAATGGGGCACCTGGGAGCCGACCACGATCGACGTCGAGGACTTTGCCGTCGGCTTGGTTCGCTTCGCCAACGGCAGCGTGATTTCGCTGGAAGTAAGCTGGCTTGGTTTTCAGCCAGAAGAGGAGTTCTGGCGGCTGCAGCTTTATGGCACGCACGCCGGCGTCTCCTGGCCGGAGTGTCGCATTATCGGGGAAGACCAGCTCATCCCTTGGAGTTTGCAGCTCAGCGAGGCGAAAGGCGAGAAAGCGCACCATCAAGTAATTCGCGAGTTCGCGCGAGCCGTGCTCGCTGATGTGCCGGTTCCTGTTCCGCCCGAACAGTCGGCCAACATTATCGCCATGCTCGACGCGCTTTATCGCTCCGCCGAAACGGGAAAAGAAGTGGAGATCGAGCCGTTTGATCTTCCCTGAAATACCTGCTGCATAGCGGATGCGGCCTTGTCGTTTAACCGGTAGCCAACGGCGTCCGCGGAGGCAAGCTGCCAGAATCCGCATTCTATGGCCGCGGGTCGCAACAACTGTGATTGTCCTCCGCGGGCGCCGTTGGCTACCGGTTA
>DASSFG010000787.1:0-10320 GCA_035694685.1 Pirellulales bacterium | reverse complement strand
GAGATCAATGCGGCCAGTTGAGCGCCGGCGGAATGTCCCATGACCAGCAGCCGATTTGGGTCACCGCCGTACTTCGAGATGTGCTCGTGGACCCAGCGGACCGATTTGGCGACGTCGCGCACGATCGTTTCCATGTCGACGTTCGGCAGCAGCCGGTAGTTGGTGGAGACGAAAACAAAGCCTTTGTCGGCAAACGCCTGCGGCTTCGTTTTCACACTCCCCTTATCGCCCGTCTGCCAACCGCCACCATGAATCCAGAACACCACCGGCAAATCCTTTGCGCCCTTGGGCGCATAAACATCGAGCTTCTGCAGCTCGGCGGCAGGCTCAGTGTAGGGCACGTCGCGATGGACCTCCAGATCAGCGGCCAGAACCGGGGAAGCAAGCAGCAGCAGGGCAAGAATGGTTCGCATAGATAGCTGGACTCCGTTGGGCGTTACGATGGCTATTAGCAAAACACGTAGCGACCTATTGTAATCGAAGGAACGGTCCGCGGACCATCACCGGACCGCCAACTCGTCTGTAACGCCCCAGCGTTCTTATCTATGGGCGGTTGCCTTATGCCGCCCTTCCCAACGCCCGGCCGGGTAGTTTAGGCTAAGCAGCATGTTGAAAAATGGGGACTGGGTCCGAGCAGCTCGACTCAATGCCGCGAATCAAGCACCTTGCGAGGTGCCTGTCCCCCTTTTTCAACAGGCTGTTAGGTGAATCGCACTCCAGAAGGTATCGAACATGTCGTTGCGACGCTTGATAGTGAAGTTTTGCCGCGTGATTGCGGCAGTCGTTCTCTTGTGCCTGCCGCTGACGGTATAACCTAAGTAATGAGACGACGTAACTTTTTAGCCACGACCGCCGTCCTATTAATCGCCAAGCGGCTCGAAGCCGCCGATCTGCCCGACGACGTGAGAGTGACGCGGATTGTCGGCTTCAACGTGACCAGTCGCCGCAATAAGCTGGCCGGCAAAAATGCCCGGCTCGACGTACACGGCGATCGCGGGCACGATCGAATGTTGCGGATTTACACAAACCTTGGCCTGGAAGGCGTCGGTAACTGCGCTATCTCGAAGGAGGCAGCCGCCGAGTTGCTCGGCAAAAATCCGCTCGATTTCTATCAGCCGGCGATGAGGCGCGTCGTGGGGCCGTTCGGCGCCGGCACGATGCCGCTTTGGGATTTGGCGGGCAAGCTGCTGAAAAAGCCGGCCTACGAATTGCTCGGCGGTGAAGGCACGGTCAACGTGCCCGTCTATGACGGCTCGATTTATTTCGCCGATCTACTGCCGCAGTACGCCGGCCGTTGGGCCGACCGGTTTCGCGACGAGATCGACATGGGGCTAAAGCTCGGCCACCGGGCTTTCAAAATCAAGATCGGCCGCGGATTCAAATGGATGCCACGCGCCGAGGGCGACCGCCGCGATCTGGAAGTGGTCAAGCTCATCCGCCAGCATGCCGGTCCCGAGGTGCTGCTCGGCGTTGACGCCAACAACGGTTACGACCTGGCCGGCGCCAAGCGACTGCTCGACGAACTGGGCGACGTAAAGCTGGCTTTCGTCGAAGAATTGTTCCCGGAAACGGTAGATGAATGCCTGGCGCTGAAGGCATTCATTCGAGATCGCGGTTGGGGCACGCTTGTCGCCGACGGCGAGACTCAGCACGAGCTGGCGGCATATCAGCCGTTCGCGGAAGCCGGCGCAATCGACGTCTTTCAGGGCGACATGAACCACTTCGGCATCGACGGCATTTTGGCGGAAGCCGTCATGGCAAAACCGCACGGCGGTCGCATCGCTCCGCACAATTGGGGCTCGCTGGTCGGCTTCTTTATGGAATCGCACGTGGGCCGCGCCGTGACCAATTTTTACCGCGCCGAGCACGACCCACTCGCGAGCAACGTGCTGGTGGCCGACAGCTATCAGAACGACGAAGGCATGGTCAGCGTTTCGGATGCGCCCGGCTTCGGGTTATCGATCGACGATACGACCTTCGCCCGCGAAGCCGAAATCCGGTTCAACATGAAGGCGTGAGAGTCGGTCGCAGAATGCCCTGCCTACGGTAGTCCGAGCGCCCCAATTTCAACGATTGTCGCCGGATCCGGCTGGAGTGTTATTATCGTCGACTGCTGATGGCTGGCCGAACGATAAATGCATCGCAAAGCTTTCAGGGAACAGCGCGCAAGCGGTCGCGTTGTTTAACCGCAGGGCCATCGGCCCGCGCGAAGGTTGTCCCCGCGCGGGCCGATGGCCCCGCGGTTAAACGATCTTACTGCTTCCGCGCACTTGGCTGTGGAGAGGGCCGCGCTTGCAAGATTACAGCACGGATCCCGCTTGCATTCTGCCGACATCCTATACCAGGATCTCACTGATGACTCTTCCGCTGATGTCGGTGAGGCGCTCTTCACGGCCATTATGGAAGAAGGTCAATTGCTCGTGGTTGAGGCCGAGCAGGTGCAGCAGGGTGGCGTGCAGATCGTGGATGTGGACTTTGTTCTGCTCCGCCCGCAGGCCGAGCGGATCGGTCGCGCCGTAGGCCATGCCGCCGCGCACGCCGCCGCCCGCCAGCCACATACTGTAGCCCCACGGACTATGGTCGCGGCCTGTGCCCGACTCGCTCATCGGCATGCGGCCAAATTCCCCGCCCCAGACCACGAGCGTTTCTTCCCACAGGCCGCGCCGCTTCAGGTCGGTGAGCAGCCCGGCGATTGGCTTGTCGGTCTTCAAGCACATCAGGCCGTGATTGCCCGGCACGTCTTTGTGCGCGTCCCAGCCATTGAGGTCGCCGGCGTAAAGCTGCACGAAACGCACGCCGCGCTCGACCAGCCGCCGGGCCAGCAGGCAGCGCGTGCCGAACTCGTCGGTCTCTTTCTCGCCGATACCGTACAACCGCCGCGTCTCTTCGGTCTCTCGCGACAGGTCGACTAAGTCCGGCGCCGCCGCTTGCATGCGATAGGCCAACTCATACGCCTCGATGCGGGCCGCGAGCTCGTCGTCAGACTCTCGGCCGGCGAGGTGCTCGGCATTGCGGGCGCGAATGAAATCGAGGATGGCCGTTTGCCGGTGCGGCGCAACTGCCGCAGGCGGACGCAGGTTCAAGACGGGGTTCGCCCCCGGCCGCAAGGGTGTGCCCTGGTGTACGGCCGGCAAAAAACCGTTGCCCCAGGCCGGCGGCCCGCCTTTGATGCCGCCGCCCGGATCGGGCATGACCATGAAGGCCGGCATGTCCTGGTTCTCGCTCCCCAGGCCATAACTGACCCAGCTTCCCAGACTCGGCTTGCCCATCAGCACCGTGCCCGTATTCATCTGATACACCGACTGGGGATGGTTGACGCTATCGCCGTGGCAACTCCGCAACACGCACAGGTCGTCGGCCAGTCGCGACAGTTCCGGCAAAAAATCGCTGATCTCCAGTCCCGATTGCCCGCGCGGCCGAAACGGGCGCACGCAACCCAAGAGCGGATTGGCCGCCACTTTGCGGCGGGTCATCACGGGACCGTAGCTTTCGGGCAACGGCTGCCCGGCATACCGCGTCAACTCCGGCTTCGGATCGAACAGGTCGACGTGACTTGGTCCGCCGTGCATGAAGAGGAAAATCACGCGCTTCGCGCGCGGCACGAAGTGCGGCTGCGGCGCCGGCGGCTTCGTACCGGCGTCCGCTCGAAGCTGATCGCACAGCATCGCCGAAAGCGCAAGCGATCCAAATCCGCAACCGGCCTGGCGGAGAAACTCGCGGCGTGAGTTAGAAGCGCGCAATTCAAGCATGGGTGGTTACTCGGATGCCCTCTGAGTCTACCGCGCGCAGGTCGTATCTGCCAAACCGTGATCGGCCGCAAAATCGCTTAGGCCGTACAACGTGTGAATCTGGTCGCCGGGAATGTTGAAACTCACTCGAAACACCTTCATGGCCGAGGTCGCGATTGCGACGCTCGTGAGCCATCCGCACCGGTAAAGTAGCAGGCACGCTCCGCCGTGCCGTCGCTTTGGGCGAGTTGACTTGGATGTTCGATGGGGCGGTTACTGGCTCATGAGGCCGATTCGTACTATTCAAACAGCGGATCGGGAGGTGGCTGCGGGCCAAAGTCCGGCGCCTGGAGATAGCCGACGTAAGGACGCAGCCAGCCGGCAACCATCGGCGATTCGAAATAGACCGTCGGCACGTGCCGCTTGCCAACCGCCGGGTTGGCGTCGACCTGCGACACCTTTTCCAAAAACTCCTGGGACTTGGCCGCCGGTATCGGCAACCCGCGCCGTCCCAGTGCCAGGTGCTTGAAAACGCGCTCGTCCGCGCGCAGCACTCGGTCTTCGCAGTTATGGCTAATTAAGAGGTGGTCGATCTGGCTAATCACGCCTTCATATTCTCCGCCCGGCCAAAGCGCGTGGGGCTCGATGGCGGCCGCAATCAAAGCGGCTTGAATGGGCCGCGGCTGGGGAAACTGCACCGGAGGCAGCGCTTGGCCACGAATCGTCCGCGTCGCCAGGCCGTGCAGCGCCGCCACGACGATCCGCGTACCGAGGCTATGGCCGACCAGGCTGACGGCCACGCGCGGGCCGAGTCGGTCGATCACCGAAGCGAGGTAAAAGGCCTCAACCGGCGTGTGCGCGACGCCGCGCTCGGCCTGATCGGGAATGCTCATGCCGCACTCGAAGTCCGACGGCCACGACCACAGCACTCCTCGAAACGCAGGCAACCCGGCCCCGACCGTTCCGAAGAGATCTCGGGCCTGCTTGAGCGACGAATCGGCCTTGGAAAAAAGACCGTGAACGTAGAAGGTGACGGGAACCTCCGTATCAGTGGCCGCGACAAAGCCCTCGAGGGAGTAGCGCACCCAGCCGGTCGGTTCGCAATGGAAGTAGGCGATGCGGCCCATGTTGCTCTGGTAGTCACCGCAAGGGGGCGCGCTACGCGTGTCGATCACCCAGAAGTCGATGCAGCCCGGTCCATTGCAAACAACGGTGCAAGGACTGTCGGCGCTCGACCGGTTGCCGAGCAGACACGCCACGATCGCCGCGGCGGCGATGAACCGTCGCACTTCTGCCCGGGACTGCCGATGAGGCAACCAGGCAACCGCGGCGGCAAGAGTTCGTCCAACGTCCATGAGACAGTGTGATAAGGCCGCGAAGACGCAACATCGGCAAAGGCGCGCTTAGATTTATCTTCGTCAAATGGCACAGAAAGGATTGCTCAGACGCCGGCCTTCGCCGACAAACGAGCGAGACTGTAACTATGGCAACGATTGTGCGGCCTGAAAGATCATCGACGTTCCGGCTGCGCAAGATAGAGCAGGGCGGTAATGTCCAAACGTTGCGTTGCCTGTTTGCGTAAGGTGGGACTGGCCTGCGCAAGAGGAGGCGTTGCGATGGGGCTCGCTTGATACCGGTTTTGTTCCGCCACGACGGGGCTTGTCCCCGTCGAGCGCTGACTGACAAGCTAGATGCGCGGACGCCACGCGGAAACGGAAGTAAGAAAGGTGTCGAGGTGGTTCGTTCTAGCCTGTCAGTCATCGCTCCGCCGGGACGAGCCCGGCGGTGGCGGAGCGGAACAAAACTGGTATCAGATTGAACGCGTTTATGGCAAGCCATTTTGCGCAGGTCAGGGCGGGCCGCCTTGTCGGGCAGCGAGGCTTGCGGTAGTTTGACCTTCGTCGGGCATCACCGGAAGGAAGTATCGAGTTGAAGCCGAGTTTTTGGATCGCCTTGGGAGCTCTGCTGGCCGGCCTGTCGGTGGCCGCGGGGGCAGTCGGCGCACATGGTTTGAAAACGAGACTTCAATCCGACACGGGCATGTCACCGTCAGAGGTGGCCTGGCGTCTGGAGGTTTTTGAAAAGGCAGTCCGCTACCAGATGTATCACGCAATCGCGTTGGTGCTGCTCGGACTGATCGTGGCCCGAAAGGCAACACCTTGCCTGACGATCGCCGGAGCGTCGTTTGTCGTCGGCATCGCTCTTTTTTCCGGCTGCTTGTACGCCGTGGCGCTCGGCGGCCCACGAAAGTTGGTTCACGTCGTACCGTTCGGAGGCGTGAGCTACCTCGTCGGCTGGATCAGTCTGGCCGTTGCCGCCTGGCGTGTCGGGCACGACGGTTAGCCGGCGAGTAAATAGAGCAGCAAGCGCCGTGTCAACATGCGTTGCCGTTTCGCACTGGACGCTGATCCGCTCGACCGGCTAAGATGGCACAGTCGGCGGCGAGCGTCGCCTGGCCGGCGAATTCGTGTTCGGGAGGCGGATGATGTCTACCACGACTTACTTTGAAGGTTCGGCCACACTGACCTTCAACGGGCACCCGCGTGTTCGCGAGCATGACGACGAGCTCGTAAAGCGCTATGAGCGGCTCATCACCGACGAGCGGCATAGCTGGACCGAGCACCATCATCTAAGCAAGCTGCTTGGCTCCGGCGGCCAAGGCGTGGTTTATCTCAGCCAGCGACGCGGCACGGACCAGTTCACCTTGCCGGTGGCGCTCAAGGTTTTTTCGCCGCAATACTACGAAGATTCACGCAGCTACGACGAGGCGATGGGCCGCATCGCCCACATTGCCGCCCGGGTGGCACTCATTCAGCAAGACAACCTGATTGACGTTCACAACTTTATCGACCGCAGCCGCATTCGCATCATGGAGATGGAATGGGTCGACGGTTACGATCTCGGCCGCTTGCTGACTCCGGAAATGCTCGAACGCGCCAAGGAACGCGTGAGTAACCGCCGCTGGGAATACATCAACAACGTGATCGTCACGTCGGGCCCGGTGCAGCCGAGGCTGAAGCCGGGCATTGCCATCGCGGTCTTGCGAGAATGCCTGGCTGCCCTGGCGGCGCTACATCGCGAGGGGATCGTTCACGGCGACATCAAGCCTTCGAACATCATGCTCAAGCGGACGGGCAACGCCAAGATCATTGACATCGGCTCGGCCTTCGAGATCGACGACGCCCCGCAGCGGCGGAGCTGCACGCCCGCCTACTCGGCGCCCGAGGTGCTCGAAGGCGTGGGCACCTCGCCGCGCAGCGACCTGTGCAGCCTGGGCTACGTGTTGATCGAGATGCTCTCGGGTGCGCCGACATTTCCCGGTCAACTGACCTACAAAGACCTGCTGGAAGCAAAACGCGTAATCGTTCACCGCTTGCACGACTGGCTGCCCGACGAGGTGGTGCGCAGCGAGCACCTGATGAACCTCATTCGCAGCTTGATCGCGCCCGACCCGCAGTGCCGCTTCCCCTCGGCCGAAGCCGCCGACATGGGTGAGAAGGGCAGCGCCGCCAGCTTCCACCGTCAGCTCGTCAAAGGCGACCTCGCCACGGAGTACGAAAATGACATTCGCCTCTGGCTAGAAGAGCTGGACTGAGGCAGCGATTTTGTCGAGATAGACGAACCACAAAGGCACCAAGGCACAAGGGAGGATGGCCTTCCCAGGCCGTCCAGAGGAATACCAGGCCGTGATGTGGTGTTTAGCTGTTTTTGGCGTGGGTCCAGTCGAACTCTTGGTTGTTGGGTTTATAGTTATACTTCTTCTTGGGCGGCGGCTACCCGATTTATTCCGCGCTGATCGTCGACCCGCATCGCCGGGAACCTTCTCGGTACAAGTCCGGTTTAGTACTTTCGCGAAATATCTGCTAGCGACTGCTGCTGGTGCTTTTCTGGCTTGGCTATCGCTTAAGGTTTGGTGGGCAACCTGATCCATGCCATACTTGCCTCTCACCAAGTCACCTCCTCCGGGGCGACTGGGTGAGTGTTCATCGCGGTTTCGACGACCTCCCCGCTGCGGAGGCGGATGATGCGGTCGGCGACTTGGGCAATAGCCGAGTTGTGCGTGATGATCAGCACCGTTTTGCGGAGCCGCTCGCGCACGTCGACCAATAACCGCAAAATGCGCTTGCCCGTCTCGAAGTCGAGGGCGCCCGTCGGCTCGTCGCACAAGAGCAACTCTGGGTTTTTGGCCAGCGCTCGGGCAATGGCCACGCGTTGCTGCTCTCCGCCCGACATCTGCGAAGGAAAATGGTCGGCCCGGTCGGCCAGGCCAACGAGATCGAGCGACTCCTCGACGTCGAGCGGATCGTCGCTGATTTCGGTCGAGACGAGCACGTTTTCGCGGGCGGTAAGGTTGGGCACGAGATTATAGAACTGAAACACGAAGCCGACGGTGTCGCGGCGGTAAAGCGTCAGCTCGCGTGAGCTGAACCGCGCCAGGTCGCGCTCGCGATACCAAACGGCGCCAGTGGTCGGCTTATCGAGCCCGCCGATCAAGTTCAAAAGCGTACTCTTGCCCGAGCCGCTCGGGCCAACGATGGCCAAGATCTCGCCGGAGCCGATTTCAATGGTCACGTTCCGCAGCACCTCGACGGCAACTTCGCCCATGTAATAGGTGCGGCCCACGCGGTCGAGGTGCAACAACGGCGTCGAGCCATTTTGGGCAAACTGGGCGGTCATAGCTCGACAGTAGCTTGCCCCGGACGCGGCGACAAGCGGCACCAGGCCTTTGGAGTGCGGCGATTTATCGCCGCTTTGTCGGTCGCGGAGCGACCTTTCTTTCGTCGTACCGGTTTTCGGTCGCCGGTCGATGCATCGAAAGAAAGCGGCGATAAATCGCCGCACTCCAAAGCGCCCCCAATTTGTACCAAACCGCAAAAAAACTTTCCAGGCGCGGGAATTTTTTCGCCTCTCGCGGCGTCTCTCTTATTGGCCGGAAATCGGTTTCATCTCACGAGCTTTATAGGAGGTCGCCATGTTCTCCCTCAGATCGTATTACGCACTATTGTCGCTGGCTCTATTAACCACCATTTTTTTGGGCTGCGGCAGGTTTGAGAAACAGAACTATGCTCCTGCGACTACGGCGCCCGCGGGCCGCGCCCTCAACTCGCCGGCACCGGCAGCGTTAAGCGAAATGGCGCCGTCGGCAGATGAGGCCGCCGTCGAACAGACGGGCGCTTTCAATACCGAATCGTACGACCGCATCGACGAAAACCCGTTCGTGAAAGTCGTCCAGCAGCCGCTCTCGACGTTTTCCATCGATGTCGATACCGCGTCGTACCCCAATGTCAGGCGGTTCCTCAACAACGGGTCGCTGCCGCCGAAAGACGCCGTGCGCATCGAGGAGTTGATCAACTATTTCAACTACTACGATGCCCCGCCGGCCGACGACACTCCGTTCGCCGTGCATACGGAAGTGGCGGCTTGCCCGTGGCAGCCGGAACATCGGCTGTTGCGGATTGGGCTAAAAGGCCGTGAGATCGATCTGGAAAACCGGCCGGCCAGCAATCTGGTGTTCTTGCTCGACGTTTCCGGCTCGATGAACGAACCGGCCAAGCTGCCGCTGTTGAAAAGCGCGTTGCACCTCCTGGTCGATCAGTTGGGTGAGAACGATCGCGTGGCGATTGTGGTGTATGCCGGCGCCTCGGGACTGGCGCTGCCGCCGACTTCCGGACTTTACAAAGAGACCATCCTGGCCGCCCTCGATCAATTGGAAGCGGGCGGATCGACCAACGGCGGCTCGGGCATTCACCTTGCCTACCAGACGGCCCGTACAAACTCCCTCAAGGGTGGCACCAACCGCGTCATCCTCTGCACCGACGGCGACTTCAACGTGGGCGTCACCGACCAGGGTTCGCTCACTCGGCTGATTGAAGATGAGGCCAAAGGCGGCGTGTTTCTCAGCGTGCTCGGCTTCGGCTCGGGCAACTTGAAGGACTCGACGATGGAAAAACTTGCCGACCGCGGCAATGGGAACTACGCCTACATCGACAACATCAGCGAGGCCCGCAAGGTGCTGGTCGAGCAGCTTGGCGGCACGTTGCTGACGATTGCCAAAGACGTCAAGCTGCAGCTTGAGTTCAATCCTCAGCGCATCGCCGCCTATCGCCTGATCGGCTACGAGAACCGCCTCTTGCGAGCGGAGGATTTCAATGACGACAAGAAGGACGCGGGCGAGATCGGCGCCGGGCACACGGTAACGGCCATGTATGAGATCGTGCCCGCCGGCGGCGACGCCGAGAGTGCAGCAGTTGCCACCGGCACGGTCGACGATCTCAAATATCAACGGACCGGCGAACCGACCGAGGTGGCTGCCAACGACGAACTGCTCACGCTCAAACTTCGCTACAAGGAGCCTGACGGTGACAGCAGCCAGCGCATCGAAAGCGTGGTGAAAGACAATGAGCACAGCTATGCTCAAGCCAGCGAAGACTTTCGCTTCGCAGCAGCAGTGGCCGGCTTTGGCATGCTGTTGCGCGGTAGCCAGCACCAGGGCAATCTCACCCTGGCCGCGGTGCAAGAGCTTGCCGAGGCCAGCCTCGGCGCTGACGAGAACGGCTACCGCACTGAGCTTGTCGAGCTGGTAAAAAAGGCG